>JBIIBX010000078.1:0-6971 GCA_044239185.1 Schleiferiaceae bacterium
GAAGTTGTACGCCGCGGTCTTTTTGGCCGTTTTTGCATGGGGGACGTCGTCCTTGTGGGCCCAAGCCCCGCAAGGGTTTTCCTACCAAGCCATTGCGCGTGACGCCAACGGCCAGCTGATTTTGAGCCAGACCGTAGGTTTAAAAGTCAGCATTTTGTCGGGGTCGGCCACGGGCAACGTTTTGTATGCCGAAGCCCACAGCGCGGCAACCAATACCAATGGACTGTTGTCCATTCAGGTGGGGTCGGGCACGCCCCTGACGGGATCCATGCCGTCCATCGATTGGTTGAACGGACCGTATTTTTTGAAGTCGGAATTGGATTTGACCGGTGGAACGAATTATACCCTGGTCTCAACGGCCCAGCTGGTCAGCGTTCCGTTTGCCCTGCATGCGGCCACGGCCCAGGTGGCGCAGAGTGCACTCACGGTGAGCGGTCCGTTGAACGAACTGGATCCTGCGTTTACGGCCTCGCCGGCAGGAGGCATTACCGCCACGAACATTGCCACCTGGAACAACAAAGTGGGCACGGAAGTGGACCCCACGTTCACTGCTTCTCCCGCAGGGGGCATCACCGCTGCGAACATCGGTTCGTGGAACAGCAAGGTGGGTACGGAAGTGGACCCTACGTTTACTGCGTCACCCGCAGGGGGCATCACCGCGACCAACATCAGCACCTGGAACAACAAAGTGGGCACGGAAGTGGACCCCACGTTCACGGCGTCTCCCGCCGGGGGCATCACCGCAACCAACATCAGCACCTGGAACAGCAAAGTGGGCACGGAGGTAGATCCCACGTTCACGGCTTCTCCCGCAGGGGGCATCACCGCTGCGAACATCGGTTCGTGGAACAACAAGGTGGGTACGGAAGTGGATCCGACGTTCCAAGTGTCGCCGGCAAAAAACATCACAGCAGCGAACATTACGTCTTGGAACAACAAGGTGGCCGTTGAGGTGGACCCCACGTTTACGGCGTCGCCCGCGGCGGGAATAACGTCGTCCAACATCACCACCTGGAACACCGACTTGGACCGCAGTCCGACGAACGAAATTCAAACATTGACGGTGGGCAACGACAGTTTGCGGATCAGTTTGGGCAACAAGGTGCCGTTGCCCAAAGGCACGCAGTGGACGCCGTGGAACGCGACGGGCATTCGCTACCGGAATGTGTTTTTGGACACGGCGCTGAATGCGTCCACCTTCACGAATCCGGTTCGTCAGGAAATCTACTTGGAACGCATCAATCGTTCCGGCGTGAATATGGGGGCATTGAGTCGGATGCACAATGCCGATGTGGGGCGCAACTTTTATGGTTTGAGCACAGGGGGCAACAATACGGCCATTTTTACCGCCCAGTCGACGGATCCAGCGCTGCTTGGGCGTGGATTTCAGGCATTTGTAAGTTCTCAACCGACGACGAATACGGCATCAAACACCGGTTTTTACGGCCAAGTCAACGGGGCCAATGAAGTAATCGGGGCAGATTTGGTCTCGTCCGACGGCCAATTTGTGACGGGCATCCGTTCGGCGGCTTCGTCGCTTCGGAGCGGAGCCCGGGTAATCGGTTTGGAGTCCACCGTGGAGAGCGGAGACAGCAACGTGGCCGTGGTGGCCAAGGCCCTAGGAACGACGGGAAAACGCGTGGGTTTGTTTGCGACAACGTCGGGCGTGGGCAGTTCGGATTTTGCCGCTGTTTTTCAAGGAAAGACCTTGGTGAAGAACGACTTGCTCTATCTCCAAAATCCTCTCACCAATTTTAACGGCATCGAATTCCGTTCCGCACCGGGCCAAAACAACATGTTTATGGGGATGGTGCCTACGGCGCAAGGACCCGTGTTTGCCGTGGCGGACTTTTTAAACGGTGGTTTTAACATGCCTTTCATTATTGAGCGTGGTGCGCGCAACAAATTTGTAGAGGTGCGTTCTTGGAACCAGCTGCATGTGGGTTCTTCGCCGTCGTATTCCATGGACTTGTTGGAAGTTACCGATACAACAGGGGCTCCTGTGGGAGGTACCCGAGCGGCAGCCAATTTTCGGGTGTATGGAAAGAGAGGAATCAACCGTGGTTTGATTGGTGTTTCCCAGGGAATTTCGACCGGGGAAAATGTGGGAGCTGAATTGTGGACGTCGGACGGTGCTGCGGGCAACGTCGGGGTACGAAGCAACATTTGGCCGAATACCGCGGGCGATTACTTCAACCTGGCTGTGGTGGGGATTACCAACAACAGCAGCGGTGCGACCGGGCGAGGAGTGGCCGGTTTTGCCTACGGTACCGGCTACGGTTTGGGCGCTTGGGGCGAAGCCGCTACCCAAGGAGAAAACTGGGGAACCACCGGTATTGCGTTGGCAGAAGCGGGCAATAATTTCTTGCAGATTGGGGTAAATGGCCTTGCTCGGGGATCTTATGGATCTGGAGGAACGGGTGGAGGTACCTATATTGCGGGTTATTTCCGGGCTTATGGATTAAATGCTAACTACGGTTCGTTTTCCAAAGCGTTTTCGGTTCCTGCAGGAAATACAGCTGCATACAATGTGGGTGTGGTGGCAGAGGCGGGTCCGATTCCCGGCCAGGCAGCCTCCTTGGGAACCCACTTGGGGATGCGGGCTTGGGCGAACGGAGCAGGAACGTTCAATGCCGGTTTGGCAGGGTATGCCGCTGCGTCTCAAAACGGTCAATACAACATCGGCGGTGATTTTTGGGGCAATTCGCAGCGCTCCGACGGGGCCGCCTACGGTCTTCAGGCATTTGCCGAAGGAACTGCGCCGGAGAAAATCGGGGGCTGGCTGGAAGCTTCAGGCGCGAACACCAATTACGGGGTGTACGCCAAGGCGTCCGGCGGAACCACCAACCACGCGGGATACTTTGAAGGAAATGTCACCATCACGGGCAACTTGAACGTGACCGGCAACCTCGCCAAAGGGGGCGGAACCTTCAAAATCGACCACCCCTTGGATCCGGCAAACAAGTACTTGGTGCACAGTTTTGTGGAAAGTCCAGAAATGCTCAACGTCTATTCTGGAAATACCGTTACCGACGCAGCCGGCCGAAGTGTGGTAACCCTGCCCGACTACTTTTCTGCAGCCAACGCAGACATCCGCTATCAATTGACGGTGGTGGGCGCCACTTTTGCCCAAGCCATTGTGGGCGAGGAGATTAAGGGCAATGCCTTTGTGGTCTTGACCAACCAACCCAACGTGAAGGTGAGCTGGCAAGTCACGGCCGTGCGGAACGACGCCTACGCCAAGGCCAACCGCATTCAGCCGGAGGTGGAGAAGTCAGCCGCCGAGCGCGGTGGCTACTTGCATCCGGAATTGTTTGGCTCCGAACGCAGTGTTTATCCGACCGTAGTGAAGCCGGTCAATCCCATGGATCGGAACGCTCCAGCACCCGCGGAAGGAGGGCGCGAATAAAATCGCCCGAACCCGGCAAAAATCCCGACCTTTGCAGCATGCATCGGTCGGGATTTGTCAATTTAATAGGTCACCCCAACGTGGGGAAGAGTACGCTGGCCAACGCCTTGTTGGGCGAGCGTTTGAGCATTATTTCGCCCAAGGCGCAAACCACGCGGCACCGCATTTTTGGCATCCTGAACGGGGTGCTTCCGGAGTCCATGGCCCTGGAGGCTGCGGCCAGTTCCGAGCAGGCCTTGGCCGCCGGCACGCCGTTTCAGTTGGTTTTTTCCGACACCCCCGGGGTTTTGAAGCCGCAGTACGCCTTGCAAGAGACCATGCTGGAAGCGGTGCAAGGCGTCTTTGAAGACGCCGACGTTTTGCTGTACGTGGTGGAACTGGGCGAAGGCCCCCTGCGCGACGAACGCCTGTACCGCAAGATTGCCGAAAGCGAAGTCCCCTTGGTGGTGGTGCTGAACAAGATCGATCTGCACGACCAAGCCCGCTTGGAAAAGGAAGTGGCCTTGTGGCAGGAACGCCTCCCGCGGGCGGAAATCATCCCCATCAGCGCCTTGAAAGGCTTCCAAACCGAGTACCTGTTGGGTCGGTTGGTGGCCTTGGTGCCCAAAAGTCCCCCGTACTTCGAGGGCGACGCCCTGACCGACCGGAGCGAACGCTTTGTGACGTCGGAAATGATTCGCGAGCAGGTGCTGCACCACTACGACAAGGAAATTCCCTATGCCGTTGAAGTGGGCATTGACTCGTTTGTGGAGGAGGAAAACCTGATCCGCATTCGGGCGCTGCTTTATGTGGCGCGGGATTCCCAGAAGGGGATCTTGATTGGCCACAAAGGCGCCATGTTGAAAAAAGTGGGCACCGGTGCCCGCCTTCAGATGGAGTCGTTTTTTGGCAAAAAAGTGTACTTGGAACTTTTTGTCAAGGTTGCCGCCGACTGGCGCAACGACCGCAAACAATTGAAACGATTCGGATACGAATGAGTGCATTAGTGGCCATTGTAGGACGCCCCAACGTGGGCAAGTCGACCTTGTTTAACCGTTTGGTGCAGCGTCGCGACGCTATTGTGGATCCCGTGGCAGGGGTCACCCGGGACCGGCATTACGGCCACGTAGATTGGAACGGCCGCGTTTTCAGCGTGGTAGATACCGGCGGCTACGTGGAAGGTTCCGACGACGTGTTTGAAGGCCAAATTCGCCGCCAAGTGATGGCTGCCTTGGGCGAGGCCAGCATGGCGGTCTTCTTGGTAGACGTCGAAGACGGAATCGCCGACGACGACAAAGAAATTGCCCAGGTCCTCCGCAAGTCCAAACTGCCGGTTTTGCTGGTGGTCAACAAAGTGGACAACCACCAGCGGGCGGCCCTGGCCGCCGAGTTTTACGGCCTTGGCTTTGGCGACCCCTTCACGGTGTCTGCCATGAACGGATCCGGCACCGGCGACGTCTTGGATGCCATTTTGGCCAAGTTGCCCGAAGAAGATACCCGCCCCGATACCGAGAACACGGAAGATCCCCTGGCGCACCTTCCCAAGTTGGCCATTGTGGGCCGTCCCAACGTCGGCAAATCTTCCCTGACCAACGCCCTGTTCGAAGAGGAGCGCAGCATCGTCACGGAAATCGCCGGTACCACCCGGGACACCGTCAACGCCCGGTTTAGCAAATTCGGCTTTGACTTTGTCTTGTTGGACACCGCGGGACTCCGCAAGCGCACCAAGGTGAACGAAGACCTGGAGTTTTACTCCAACATGCGCACCATCCGCACCATTGAACACGCCGACGTGTGTTTGCTGGTGCTGGACGCCACCCAAGGACTGGAGGCGCAGGACTTGTCCATCTTCAGCGTCATCGTTAAAAACCACCGCGGGGTACTCCTGCTGGTTAACAAATGGGATTTGGTGGAGAAAGACACCATGACCATGGAAGCCTACAAGAAGACCATCCAGGAGCGGCTCCAGCCGTTCAAGGATGTGCCCATCTTGTTCACCTCCGCCCTCACCAAGCAACGCGTTCTGAAAGCCATTGAGGAGGCCATGACGGTGGTGGAACGACGCAGCCAGCGCATTCCCACCCACGAGCTCAACGATACCCTGCTGCCCATTTTGAAGCAGCAAGCTCCTCCCATCTACAAAGGCAAGGAAATCAAGTTGAAGTACATCACCCAGCTCCCAACGCGGTATCCGCAGTTTGTGGTGTTCTGCAACCTGCCCCAGTACGTGAAGGAACCGTACAAGCGCTTTGCCGAAAACCAAATCCGCAAGCTGTACGACCTGACCGGGGTGCCCATTGATGTCTACTTCCGGAAGTCGTAAATCGACCTGGATTTTTTCGGATATTCGTTCGACGTTTGACCACCAAACCCTTACGCTATGTTGATTACCACCACCCCCTCTGTCGAAGGAAAGACCATCCGCGAGTACCTCGGTATTGTGACCGGGGAGACCATTGTGGGCGCTAACCTGTTTCGGGACTTTTTTGCCAGCGTGCGCGACGTCGTTGGCGGACGGGCCAAGTCCTACGAGCAAATTCTCAAGGAAGCGCGGGAAACGGCCCTTGCCGAAATGGAAAAAGAAGCCGCCTTGCGCGGTGCCGACGCCATCGTAGGCGTGGATCTGGACTACGAGGTGGTGGGAAGCGGCGGCTCCATGCTGATGGTTACCGTTTCCGGTACGGCCGTCAAGTTGGGAAGTTTCTAAACGACCGCCGCAGGGAATCCCCGCAACCGCTTTCCCGAAAATTTGGGTGCCAATGAAAAGGCCCGCCTCGCGCAGCGAGGCGGGCCTTTTTTCAGGTCCGTACTTTCCGGGGGCTTAACGCTTCACCACCCGCAAGGTGGTTGTGCCTAGGTCCGTGCGTACTTCTACGAGGTACACGCCGGCTTGGAAACCAATCACGTTAAGCGCCAGTTGGTTGGCATCGGTAGCCGTTGCCATCACCTCTTGACCCAATACGTTGGTTACCCGGATGGTCTTGCGACCGGCCATGGGCAAGGACAATTCCGCGCGGTCCGACGCAGGGTTCGGAGAAACGCGTACACCTGCCAGTCCGTTTTCGTTCAGGCCGATGGTGTTGCGGTTGCCGGGGCTGCCTACGTCGTTGCCCAAGGAAGCCCATGCGCCGCGCACGCCTACTACGGCATTGCCGAGGTACACGGCGTTGGCGGTGTCAAATTCCACGGACTTGCCGGGCAGGGTGGAGTTGTAGATGGCGTTGCAGATTTCCACGGCAGTGGCGCTGGTGTCGTAAAGAACCACGGCGTCAGCGCTGGAGCTCAGGTTTTGGAAGGCTCCGGTAAGTTGGCTGGATACGACCACCTGGGTGGAGGGGTGCATGATCCACCGGGTGCGGAATGCCGCTTCGTTGGCAGCCGTTCCGGCCCACACCACGATGGCTTCGCCGGGAGCAACGTTGATAGCAGGGAATACCGAAGAGCCGGCCACGTTGGTGTTGTCGTCCCACGAGAATCCGCCGAGGTTGATGGAGGTGGTTCCGTAGTTGGTGATTTCAAACCAATCGGCATTCACGGCCGCGTCGGCGTCGTTGGAGTTGGCCATGATTTCGGTGACAGCCAG
>JBIIBX010000080.1:0-6944 GCA_044239185.1 Schleiferiaceae bacterium
GAACCCCAATGCTGTGCTATTTCGCTAAATCCAAATACGCCGCAGCATGAATGGCCTGGTAAGGCTTGAACTGCAGCGAATTGGGAGCGGTCAAACTCAGGTCCACTTGCAGCGAATCTTGGACTTCTTGGAGGAAAGAATCCAAGGGATCCACCCCCGTGTCTGCAGCATTCCACCGGAATCCGGACGTTCTAATCGAGTTGTTGATTCCAATTTGGAATCCGCGTGAGGAAGCTGTTCCTGCGCCCAAGCCAAGCACGGAGCCGGTTACCCGGAAGCGCTTGATGGGCCGGAAGGTTCCGCCCAAATCAAAGCTGTTGTAGCTCGGCATCAACTTGGCCAATTCGACGTATTGGTCTTCCGTTAGGCTTTCTACATACGTCTGTATTTCGCCCGGTGTTTGGCCCATGCTTTGGTCCAAAATGCCGTAGTACGAAATACCCCCGGCGGCGGCAATGGACAATTCGTTCAAGCCATTGGCCAGGGAGGAAGAATTAAACTGAAGCGTGTTGAATTTCAGTGCCATGTCCGCTACCACACGGGTGTGGTTAAAGGCAGCTCCAACGCGCAGTTTTTTGTTGACTTTGATTTGCAAACCTGCGCTTGCTGTAAGTCGGTCGGAAAAGAGGACCGACATGTCGCTAAAGTCCCCTTGGTAATTGGGGTCAATATTTCCTTGAGCGTCGCGCATGCCGTTGAGGGCAAAACGAGCAAAATCGTTGTCCAACGCAATCTTGGCGTCGATTTGGTTTCGGATGCTGCCGAAAAGCAAAATGTTCTTGCCGAACTTCATGCCCGCACTCACCAAATCCTGGTCCAATTGCATCGTGATTTGCTCAGAGGGAGTGGTGAATCCCGAGAAGTTCGCGTTGACATCGCCCAAGTAACCCGAAAGCGGGCGGGTAAATTGCACGTTGTTGTTCGCCGTGGGCAGTCCGAGGTACAGGGCCAAGCGGGTTTCTGCTCCCGGATTCATGCGCAAGGTTCCAGGGTTGCCGCGCATGCCAAAAATCAGGGATTCTTGCGAAAAGGCGGTCAAGGAAAGGGTAGCCGCTGCGGCCAACCCGATGTATTTGGGGAGAAATTTGCTCATTGTACGATGTATTCCAGATCCACTTCAATACCCAACAAGATGCGCAAGGCAGACGACGTTAAAAGTTTTACCGGCACGGTGCCGTTGTTGGCGGTAGCCATCACCGCTTGGATTTCGCACACAGCGCTTCCCAGCACCTTCTCGGCAGACAGGGCATCCAAATCCAAGGTGGCGGTATTCTGAGAGGGGGCTGTCACGACTCCCGTTGTAGGATCCACCGTGCCGCTTTGCAGCAAGGTCATGGTTTCTTGGTGGGTCAAGGTACCGGCAGCGTCAAAAAAGTTTAAAACCAAATTCACGCCCAAGGGCAGGCTGCTTACGGAGCCGATGTGCAGCTTGGCCCCATTGACGGTTACTCCAAGGCTATCGATGTTCATCGAAGCAAGATTGATGGAATCGGTAAACCCAATGCCACTTGCCCGGAAGTAGAACGGCAATTCCATGTTCAAATCGCCGGAAATCCCGGACGTATTGGTAACAAAGTTGGAGGTTCCCGTAACCAGCGTGTCCGCGTTGATGATTACCCGACCGCCGTAGGCAAAAGTCTCTTTGGGCAAGGTCAACAAGTTGACAATGTTGGAGTTGTTTTTGTCAATGGAGAGCGTTCCGGATACGGTTTGGCCCATTTGCGCTACCGTAGGGAAAGGCAATGTGAGCGCGGGGGCATTCAAAGGTGACGCCTGTCCGCTGGTGGTAAACGACGTCATTTCCAATTCCATGGTCAACGGCAAGCCGATGCTGTTGTCGATGTCCAAAACAATGGAGGGCTCGGCAAACGAGATGGAGCCGCCCAGTTTGTTAATGGCGTCAATGGCCAACTGGATGGAGTCGGAAGCAATTTCGATGGTGTCTTGCCCAAAAAATCCTTTGAGGTGCTCAAATTGGATGCCGTTCATGGTAAAACTCATCGCCAAGGAGGACGAAGAATCCAATTGCACCAAATTTCCAGAAGAAACAATGGAAGCGCTGTAGGAAATGGGCAATTGGTTGTAGGGCTGGGCCGGATTGGAAGCCAAATTGAACACGGCGTTGGACAACGCAATGCTTCCCGCAGTGGTTTGTCCTGGGGGTACGGTGATGGTTTGCTGTACCGTCTGTCCGTTGATGGTGGCGCTGGTAAATTCCAGCAGCATCTGCAAGGTTTCGGGTAAGCTGGAATTGAAGCTGTAATCGAAGGATCCGCTTTGCAGTTTCAATTCTTTCAACTTCACTCCTTGTGCGGCGCCAAAGTCCACCACCAGCGATTCGTCGACGACTTGCTGCGACTGCACTTGGGCCGTAGCGCTCCAAATTTGCAGCCCTGTTCCGCTTACGTTGACTTTCAACAAGGCGTTGGTGTCAATGGGGACGTAAGTAGATGGAATACCAAAAGTACCCGCACCCGGTGAGGAGAAATTCTTGAGTTTGAAACGGAGGTTGCCCGGAAGGGTAACGCCGGCCAGGTTCACGCTCGACGTGGAGGAGTCCTGACTGGGTATGTTGTTAAAGACGAAAGTAACCAACTCGTTTCCTTGCACGTCCGTAATGGCCATGGTGGAGGTGATGGTCACCGGGTAGCGGTTGACCAACTTCATGTTCAATTGGCCACCGGAAAACGAGGCGGTCGAAAAGGACGTGATGTTGGCGCCGGCCAGGTCGCCCGGATTCTGGACGGGCAAAGACGGAATGTAGCCATTGCCGCCGTGGGCGGATTTGATGAGGTTGGCCGCTCCGGGAGGGTTGGTAATGTTCTGCACCAGTTTTCCAAAACGGATGCTGGAACCGAATCCTACATCGGGAATGCTGACCACTCCCATGGAAAAAGACGATGTGGTAGGGGATTGGGAAGGTACCTCCACAATATCGCCAACCTGCAAATCAAACAAATCCGGCTGGCTGTAGACCAATCGGTACAGCCCATCGGGGTCGGTGGAAATCATGGTGGAGTCCGGTTTGAACACATCGCCGATCGTCAGATCTGCCTGCCCAAGAGGGAAAACAAAGCCGGGTCGGAGGGTGATGTCCAGGTCGGTGGGGTCCAGGTAGTCGCGTTGGCACGCTCCGAAGAGCAAGCCTGCCACGCCCAGAGATAAAATCTTGGTGAATTTGGCGTTTTGCATGCCTGTTTGGGGTTTAATTTTGGTGGTGCACTGCAAAGATAAAGCATTGTATTTAAGCCCGGAGCGTTAGAATCCAGAAATACCGACATGGAAGTAGAAGTAATCAGCATTGGAGACGAGCTGCTCTTGGGGCAAACCCTCAACACCAACAGCGCCTGGATGGGGCAAGAAGTGGCAAAAGTGGGCGGGCAAGTAGTTCGGGCATGGACGGTATCGGACCGCCCTGAAGAAATTCAAGGGGCCCTAAACGGCGTACATCCCCAAACAAGGCTTGTGCTTCTCACGGGGGGATTAGGCCCAACCAAAGACGACCTAACGAAAAAAGTACTCACCGCGTTCTTTGGGGGAGAATTGGTGTATCAACCGACCGTTTTTGAACACATTGAGCGGTTGTTTGCCGGTTTGGGTCGGGTTCCGTCGGAGCGAAACCGGGAACAGGCCATGCTCCCTTCCAATGCCGAAATTCTGTTCAATCAGGTGGGTACGGCCATGGGGATGGCGTGGGAATGGAAAGGACGTCGGGTGGTCAGCATGCCCGGTGTGCCGTACGAAATGAAACACCTAATGGAGGCCTTTGTGCTGCCGTGGATTGCCCAGAATTCTACCCATTTTGTGGCCCACCGGACCGTTCGTTCCCAGGGCATACCGGAGTCCGACTTGGCCGACCGGCTGAACGATTGGGAGGAGTCTTTGCCCGGGTGGATCAAGCTGGCCTATTTGCCAGCGCCCGGTCTTGTCAAACTGCGTCTCTCCGTGCGCGTTCCTAAAGAGCAAGCCGAATTCTGTGAAGACCGCTTGAACAAAGAAGTAGAAACACTCAAAGGGCTTTTGGGTACGTCTTTCTTTGGAGAGGGCGATGTTCCTTTGGAACGGGTTTTGGGCGACGTTCTCCTGGCCCAAGGTATGACCTTGGCAACGGCGGAAAGCTGCACCGGAGGCGCTTTGGGTGCAAGCATTACCTCTGTGGCGGGCAGCAGCAGGTATTACTGGGGAGGCATTCAGGCCTACCACAACGACGTCAAAACGAAAGTGCTTGGGGTAGAAGAAGCGGCGTTGGCGGTGCACGGAGCCGTGTCGGAAACCGTTGCCAAGGCCATGGCGACCGGTGTTCGGAAGCGCTTAGGAACGGATTGGGCCGTTTCTACCACCGGAATCGCAGGACCGGACGGAGGTACGCCGGAGAAGCCCGTGGGAACCGTTTGGATTGCCGTGGCCGGGCCCGATGGCTGCCGTGCAGAACGTTTCCAGATGGGAAAAGACCGCCAGCGCAACGTACAGAAAACGGTTTTGGCCGCGTTGAATGTACTCCGCCTGCGGATCGATGGGTTTTCCAAGAAGGATTAAGCGGGCAGTAGGGCCTGGGTTTTTTGGTGCTCCATTTGCAAAAATCAAAATACCCGTTGTGTTTTTGGATTTTTTTTGTAAATTTGCGCTCCTAATAAAAGCGCGACCATGTCACGAGTGTGTGAATTAACGGGAAAGAAAGCCATGACTGGCAACCACGTATCTTTCTCGAATAAGAAGAATAAGCGCAAGTTCAACGTGAACTTGCTCCGCAAGCGTTTTTACGTAGCGGCAGAAGACAAGTGGGTGATCCTGCGTATCTCTGCGGCAGCGTTGAAGACGGTGAATAAGAAGGGTATCGATGCCGTTTTGGCTGACGCTCGTTCCAACGGTTTTACCACCAAATAACTGCATTGAGCCATGGCTAAGAAAGGCAATCGCGTCCAAGTAATTTTGGAGTGCACCGAGCACAAGGAATCAGGTGAGAAAGGAACTTCTCGTTACATCACGACCAAGAACAAGAAGAACACTCCGGACCGCATGGAGATCAAGAAGTTCAACCCCATTTTGCGCCGCATGACGGTGCACAAGGAAATTAAATAAAGGTGAACCATGGCTAAGAAAGTAGTAGCAACCCTGAAGAAAGAAGGTTCTGTCATGTACACGCGGGTAATCAAAATGTCCCGCAGCGACAAGTCAGGTGCGTACACCTTCGAACAGAAAATCATCAACAAAGACCAAGCAGGCGACTTCTTCAAAGGATAAGCAACCGCTTCGTTTCGTTTAATACAAACCGCTCCTATGGGGCGGTTTTTTTGTATCTTTTCGCATGGGATTATTTGGACTAGACAAAACAAAGGCCGGGATTTTTGGCAAACTGGTGCATGCTGTTGCGGGAAAATCCACCGTCGATGAAGAAGTGCTGGATGCCGTAGAAACGGCCCTGGTCACCTCAGACGTCGGCATTGCAACGACCCTGGAGATTGTTAAACGTTTGGAGGCCCGGGTGGCTCGGGACAAATACCTGGGCTCGGACCAATTGATTCGCTTGCTGGAGGAAGAGACGTTGGGCCTGTTGGCGGAAGCGTCGAGCGGTCAAAAAGGCGTAATGGGTTTTGAACTTCCCAACCGTCCCCATGTGATTTTGGTGGTAGGGGTTAACGGGGTAGGCAAAACCACCAGCATTGGCAAGTTGGCCAGCCGGTGGAAGAAAGAGGGCAAGCACGTTTTGGTGGGAGCCGCAGATACGTTTCGGGCGGCCGCCGTGGACCAGTTGGTTCGTTGGTGCGAGCGCGCAGGAGTCCCGTGTGTGCACAAAGGCATGGACGCAGATCCGGCTGCGGTGGCCTTTGAAACCGTTCAACGGGCGGTTGCTGAACAGGCCGATGTGGTCCTGGTAGATACAGCGGGCCGCTTGCACAACAAGGTCAACCTGATGAACGAACTGTCCAAAATCAAAAGGGCCGTCGAAAAAGCCTTGCCAGGAGCTCCGCACGAAGTATTGTTGGTGTTGGATGCTTCTACCGGACAAAATGCATTGGAACAGGCCAAGCAATTTTCAGCAGCCACCGAAGTCAACGGCTTGATTTTAACCAAGCTGGACGGAAGTGCCCGGGGAGGAGTGGCTTTGGCGCTGGCCCACCAAATGGCCATGCCGGTTCGTTTTTCGGGCACGGGAGAGAAAGCGGAAGATTTGGAAGTTTTCGATGCCCAACAGTTTGTGCGTGTGTTGTTTGAACCGCTCCACTGATCTTCTGGTAGACCACACCCCATGAAAACCAAAGAAGAAATCACGCAAAACTGGTTGCCCCGCTACACGGGATTGCCGTTGGACGCGTTTCCGCCGTATTTGCTCTTGACCAACTTTGACGACTACGTGCACCGGTTTGCAGCCAAATTCGGTGTGCCGGTCAACGGGGAGAATCGGCCTTTTCGATCGGCCATTTCCGGGGAAGTGGGCATCATCAATTTTGGAATGGGCAGCCCCAATGCGGCCACGGTGATGGACTTGTTGAGTGCCATTGAAATCAAAGCCGTATTGTTTTTGGGCAAGTGCGGCGGGCTGAAAAAGCGAACGGCCGTGGGCGATTTTATTTTGCCCATTGGAGCCATTCGCGGCGAAGGCACTTCCGATGCCTATTTCCCCAAGGAGGTTCCGGCTTTGCCGGCTTTTAGCGTTCAGCGCGCGGCCAGCCACGTCATTCGGATGCGCAACTTGGATTACTGGACGGGAACCGTATACACCACCAACCGCCGGGTGTGGGAACACGACGAGGAGTTTAAAACCTATTTAAACGACATCCGCGCCATGGCCATCGACATGGAAACCGCTACGCTTTTCACAGCGGGTTTCAAGAACCGCATTCCCCTGGGGGCTTTGCTGCTGGTATCCGACCAGCCGATGGTGCCCGAAGGAGTTAAGACAGAAGCCTCCGACGCCAAGGTGTCTGGTCAGTACGTGGACTCGC
>JBIIBX010000081.1:0-6846 GCA_044239185.1 Schleiferiaceae bacterium
CCTTTGTTGCGTTTGCTACTTATTTCCATCGACTGCGCGGCCCTTGGCGGGCTGGACTGATGTCCTTGCGGTTTTTGTGGGTAACCGGTATTCTTTTGTTGGCCTTGAATCCGACGTGTAACCGGGTTGAATCCATTAAGACCAAACCGTTGGCCGTTGTCCTGTTGGATCAAAGCGCGTCTTTTCGGCCGCACCAAACCCCGCTGCCTTCTTCTTTAGGAGAGGAATGGGACACCGTCTATGTTCCTTTTGGCAACGACTCCACAACCTCGGTTGATTACGCTCTGGAACGCGCCATTCGTCGCTTAGCCGGAAGGCCGGCGTCCGCCGTTTGGCTGCAAAGCGATGGCGTGGTCAACCAGGGCATTTCGCTCGCAGCGGCGGTGGCTCGTCTGGGAAATCCTCCCACGTTTGCTGTGGTCCCTTCCGATTCTGTTCCCAAAAATGGTTGGGAGTGCGTTTCCCTTCGTTTTCCCGAGGACGTTGTAAAAGGCGAAAATTACCAAGGTACCGCTGTTCTCCGTCACCGAGGCCCGTCTTCCGCCCCAAAAAAGTGGTCCTTGCAGTGGGGGAGCGAGCGTATTGCAGAGGGTGTGGTACCTGCAGCGCAAGGAGAAAAGTCGGTGGTCGTTGGCTTTTCGTGGCGCCCAAAAACAACCGGGGTTCGGTACCTAACACTCCTCGGTACCGGCGAAAAGAAGCGCGTCCGCGTACTGGAAAACCCGCCCACATTGGTGGTAATGGGCAGAAAAATGCACCCCGACGTGGCTTACTTCGTGTCTCAATTGACGAGCCGTAGAAATGCACGGGTCTATTACCAAAACGAAGTCCCTACCGCCCAAGATTTTCAGGCAGCCATGTGGCTCGTAACAGGAGGGCAAACCGTGGTGGGTGAGGAGCGTTTTACAGGGGCCTTGGTCCGACTTCCCAACGCGGATGCCGTTGTGCCTTCGTCCGAATGGCCCATTTGGCCGGGAGAAGCGGTTTCATCGTGGGCCAGTGCAGGCCAAAGTTGGTACCAATCGTCCAAAACCAAGGCCACGGATTGGTCGTCTGCTCCCCTCCGGTGGGAGGTGTCCGAAATCGGATACGCAGCGGCAAGCAGAAAGGTAGACAGTGCCAGTGCCTCCTTGCCTGGAGCGCTGGTGGATCGTCTTTGGTCGTCCAAGCAAGACCCCGCTTTTTCCATTCGCTTTCCCGATCGGATTTGGTCCAAAACGCCTTCCGAGGCGGTGGCCACTTGGCCCGGCTGGACGGCATCCCTTGCGTCCAAGTACCCCGATGTGAAAATGGAATTAACGCAAGGAACAGCAGAAAAAAGGGTCTATTTCACTCCGCAAGACGGCCAACTGGAAGCCGTTCTGCCCGCGTTCCAACCCGGCATTGTGCGGTACACTGCCCGCGGAAGCTACGGAGGCAATGCCCAAACGACTTCGGGAGAGTTTTTGGTCGAATCCTTGCCTACCGAGACGGTAAAACCGGGAGATTTCAAAGAAATACGTGCCTTGGCGCAGAAAACCAAGGGAGCATGGACGTGGATTGCGGAATCCGAGGCTCTGGCCAAAAAGATGGTAGCCGACCCGCGTTTTGTTCCTCAGATGTCGGAACAAAAAAAGTCCCGCCAATGGCGGGACTTGTGGGGGGCGTTTTTGCTCGCTGCCTTACCGCTTGGGGTAGAGGCTATCCTACGAAAACGCAGAACGGGAAGGGCTTAGCGCAGGTTTTTGGCCAGGTAATCGCGGAGGTCGGCGGTACTTGCATTGCGCAGCACAATCATTCCTTTGCTATCAATAACGACGTTTTGGGGAATGGCGCGGATGCTGTACAAATCTGCGGCAGCATTGTTCCAACCGCCTAAGTCGCTCATTTGGGGCCAGGTCAGTCCGTCCTTGGCAATGGCCTCGGTCCAAGCTTCTTTGTTGTCGTCAAAACTGACGCCCACAATTTCAAACCCGCGACCGTGGAATTCCTTGTACAAGGCAACCAATTCTGGGTTTTGGGCGCGGCAAGGACGGCACCAAGAAGCCCAAAAATCCACCAAAACCACTTGGCCTTTTACGTCGGAAAGGGAAAGGGGATCACCCGCCGGAGTAGCCTGGCTCAAAGCGGGCAATTTCTTCCCAATTTCAACTGTCTCCAATTTTGCAATACGTTCCTTCAGTTTGACTGCTTCGTCCGCTTCCATGTGGCTGGGGTCGATGCCGTCCATTACTTTTTTCAGGGACGCCAAGTCCGCTTGGTAGAGGTAGCGGTTGGCCACAAAAGCACCGAGTACGCCGTTGTTGCCTGCAAATCGGGTCAAATAGGCCTCGTTGCCTTCGTACATGGAAGAAAAACGTTGGGTAAGGGCTTCGGCCGTGGCCAAATCGCCTGTTTGCATGGCGCGGCCGTATTCGCCTTCCATTTGGCGGGCTTGGGCCTGGAAGTCCGATTGGTTCTTGGTAAAGGCAGACAAACTGTCGGCAAAATCAGAACCTGTAAACGACGGGGTAAAGGGAAGAATTCCTGCATCGCCCGTTACGTCAATGGATTCCTTCCAGCCAAACAACATGACCGGAGGCTGAATTCCGTCGATTTGCACAAAGAAAATTTGAGGACCGGTCAACTCGGCTGTCAATTCCACATGCCCGTCTTCCACCAAAGCGCTGTCCAGCGCTTTTACGTTGTCGTCGGTTACTTGTACGAATCGGGCCCAAACCTTGCCGGTGTCTGTGGGGTTCCAGTTGGTTAAGTCCACGGAAACCTCCATCTGGGATTGGCAGCCGGTCAGGAGCAAGGCACCTGCCGCCGCGAGGGGGAGCATAAAGCGTTTCATGACACAAAGATACCTTCCTTACCTTTGATACATGAAGAAATTATTTGTACTTGCTTTGGTGCATCTGCTCGCCGGACTTCCGGTGAAAGGGGGCGAAGGAATGTGGTTGCCTTATTTGCTTCAAACCCGATCGTCGGAATTGAAGAAAAGCGGATTGCGATTGACCGCTCGGGAGGTGTACGACGCCAACCGTTCGAGCCTCAAAGATGCCATTGTGCATTTTGGTGGATTTTGCACGGGCGAGGTGGTGTCCAACCAAGGACTGATCTTGACCAACCACCACTGTGGATACGATGCAATTCAGTCGCATTCCTCGTTGGAAAACGACTATTTGACCCACGGATTCTGGGCCAAAAACAAAGGAGAAGAAAAGCCCAATCCCGGCTTGTTTGTGGATTTTATCCGCTCCATGGAAGATGTATCCACGTCGATTTTAAAAGACGTTACCCCGCAGATGTCGGAAGCCGAGCGCGAATCGACCGTTGCCAAAAACACAGCCGCGTTGGTAGCGGAACGCAAGAGCAAGAACGGAGCCTTGCTCTATTCGGTAAAACCCATTTACTACGGCCTGCAGTACATTCTTATTGTGGCCGAGCGCTACAGCGACGTCCGCATGGTGGGTGCACCGCCCAGCAGCATCGGCAAATTTGGTTCCGATACGGACAATTGGATGTGGCCACGCCACACCGGCGATTTTTCGGTCTTCCGGGTGTATGCATCGTCCAGCGGTAAACCTGCTTCTTACAGTGCAGACAACGTTCCCTTGTACGTTGCTAATCCCTTGAAAGTATCCCTCGACGGCGTAAAGGAAGGCGACTTTACCATGGTCTACGGTTTTCCCGGACGGACCGAAGAATACTTGCCCGTATCGTGGGTGCAACACGCCGTGGAGGAGTTAAATCCGGTGCGCATTGCCATTCGTGAGCGTTTGTTGGGAACCTGGGACAGTGCCATGCGCGTGAATCCGGCCATCAAAATCGCCTACGCCAGCAAGTACGCCTCGTCGGCCAATGCTTACAAAAAATGGATCGGGGTAAATTTAGGAATGGACCGAACCGACGGCTTGGCTCAGTTGCGGGCCCGCCAAGAATCCCGGCTGCTTCCTGCAGGTAAGGAGTCCACCGCGTGGCTGGATTCCGAAATGTCCAAGGCGTCTAAGCTGTTAACCTCCCGGGAATTGTGGGTAGAGTCCATTGCCCGCGGTTGGGAGTTGGGCCAATTGGTTGCATTGGTGAACAGCAAAGGGACCCCGGCGGAGATCCAAGAATCCGTGGAAGCATTTTACAAAGAATACAACCCCGAATTGGACCGCCGGGCTCTTAAAAAAACCGTCCGGTATTGGCTGGTGGAAGCTCCCCAGCAATTTCCAGGGCTTTTGGTTCCTGCCGCATCCGAGTTGACAACAGACATCAACGGACTGTACAACGGGCTTTTGGCACAGCCCGACGCGTCGTTGAAATTGCTTCAGTCAGACTTTGCTCTTTGGTTGAGTACAGCCAAGCAAGACCCTGCTTACCAAGCGTATACAAAATTGAACGAGTGGCAAACATCGGCGCTCTTGCCCGGGATTCGCGACTTTAACAAGACCGCCGCGCCTGCTCTCCGGCAGCACATGGAGCGCTTTCTCCAAGCGCCCGACGCCGCCCAAACGCTCTATCCGGATGCCAATTCCACCTTGCGCTTGGCCACGGGAACAGTGCGTCCTTATGCTCCTGCAGACGGAGTCGAATACGGCTACCAAACCACGTTGGACGGCTACATGGCCAAATACATTCCCGGGGATTACGAGTT
The DNA here is from genome assembly GCA_044239185.1 of Schleiferiaceae bacterium. Taxonomy (GTDB): domain Bacteria; phylum Bacteroidota; class Bacteroidia; order Flavobacteriales; family Schleiferiaceae; genus CAMDTE01. The sequence continues at coordinate 4,607 of JBIIBX010000081.1, forward strand.
CGATGTAGACCCCAAGGTGCAAGCACTTTACCGCACCAAGTCCTACGGAAGGTATGCCCTCTCCAATGGACAGCTTCCCGTGTGCTTTATTGCCAGCAACCACACCTCCGGAGGCAACAGCGGCTCCCCCGCATTGGACGCCAAAGGCCGCTTGATTGGCATCAATTTCGACCGCGTTTGGGAAGGTACCATGTCCGATTACCGGTTCGATGAATCCATTTGCCGCAATGTTATGGTAGACATTCGCTTTGTCCTCTGGACCATCGAAAAAGTGGGCGATGCGCCGCATTTGGTTGAAGAAATGGCATTGGCGAAAGGCCGGTGAGACGTACTTTTGTGCCCGCTAACAACACACATATCCCATGAGCGTTCTCGTCAACAAGCATTCCAAAGTCATTGTACAAGGGTTCACCGGTAAAGAGGGAACTTTTCACGCAGAACAAATGATTGCCTACGGCACGCACGTGGTAGGGGGGGTAACTCCCGGCAAAGGCGGTCAAACCCACCTGGATCGCCCGGTATTCAACACCGTAGGGGAGGCCGTTGCCTCCACCGGAGCCGATGTCTCCATCTTGTTTGTACCGCCCGCATTCGCCGCCGATTCCATTATGGAGGCAGCCGACGCAGGAATCCGCGTAATTGTTGCGATTACGGAGGGCATTCCGGTCAAAGACATGATCTCTGCCAAGAAATACGTTCAAGCCCGGGGCTGTACCCTGATCGGCCCCAACTGCCCTGGAGTGATCACTGCAGGCGAGGCCAAAGTAGGTATCATGCCCGGTTTTGTATTCAAGCCCGGTCGCATCGGAATCGTTTCCAAGTCGGGAACGTTGACGTACGAAGCCGCCGATCAAATCGTAAAAGCAGGTCTGGGTGTATCCACGGCCATTGGCATTGGGGGAGACCCCATTATTGGCACCACGACCCAAGAGGCCGTTGCCCTGTTGATGAACGATCCCGATACCGACGGAATTGTCATGATTGGAGAAATTGGCGGAAACTTGGAGGCATTGGCCGGCGAGTGGATCAAGGCCCATGGAACCAAGCCCGTTGTAGGCTTTATTGCAGGTGAAACCGCTCCCAAAGGGCGTACCATGGGACACGCCGGGGCCATTGTGGGTGGAGCCGACGACACCGCCCAAGCGAAAAAGACCATCTTGCGTGCCTGCGGGGTACAGGTAGTCGATTCGCCCGCGGAAATTGGCCAAAAAATGGCCGAAATTCTGAAAAAATAACCCAGTGGGCGGAACGGCCCTTTGGAACGACCAGTGGGTATCCCCCCAGGATGCTGTTTTTTCGGTTTCTGATCGGGCGGTCTTGTACGGAGACGGCGTTTTCGAAACCCTCAGAACGGCAGGCACATCCGGTGTTCGGTACTGGGAAGCGCATTATTTCCGGCTTATGTCCAGCATGCGCCTGCTTCGGCTGCGCATTCCCGATGCATGGAGCCCGGAACACCTCCTTGAATTATTACTAGAAGTAGCTGCTCGCAATAGCCTCAATGAGTGCGATGTACGGATTCATTTCCATGTGTGGAGACGCGGGGAAACGGGCTACGGAAGTGGTTCGAACGAAGTGGACTTCGCCCTCACAGGCACCCCCCTAAATACGGTTACCTACCAGGAAAAGGAAAGCTTTACCGCGGTGGTATTCAAAGAGTTCACCAAGGCACCGGGTGCTTTGGCGGGTTTAAAAGGTCCCCATTCCTTTTTGTATGTACAGGCCGAACGGTTTGCTTTGGAATCCGATGCCCAGGAATCGTTGGTGGTCACCCCGGACAACCGCCTCTTGGAAGGAGGCAAATCCAACTTGTTCCTCCTTTTTGGAACCGAACTGGTGACTGCACCGCTTTCTGCCGGATGTGTTCGGGGGATTCTCCGGGAGCAAGTCATCCGCCTGGCAGGAGAGGCTGGACTCACCGTTCGCGAAGAAGTCTGCTCTCCCTTTGAAATTCAACGGGCCGACGAAGTGTGGCTCACCAACGCCGTTGTGGGGCTGCAAACCCTGTCGCACTACAAACAAACCGCCTTTAAACGCCAAAAAGGGGCAGAACTCCGCACGTTGCTGGAGTCCAAATCCCTGGAATTGGCCTGGATGAACCGGGAATGAAAACCTTGCAAGACGACCGCACAGACTACCAAGCCGGGGCGCTGGAAGAAAAAGACCTACCCGCGTCTCCCTTTGACTTGTTTGAAACGTGGTTTGCGTCCCACCGGGCCAGTACCCCGGTGGATGCGACG
>JBIIBX010000083.1:0-6735 GCA_044239185.1 Schleiferiaceae bacterium
CGGTAATGCGGTAGCCTGTGGCAGGCACTTTCTCCATTTCCATGCGGCCCAAGGCACCCACAAATTCTATTTCGCAGTGGGGGAATCGGGCACGCAGACCGTCGGCAATGCTGATTGCTGGGAAGATGTGGCCCCCGGTGCCGCCACCCGAAAGAAGAAAACGAAGCGGAGCGCTCATAGGGCAGGAAGTTCGTTGGGTTCTTTTTCGAGAATGGACTCGGCACCTCCCAAGGCAAAGGCCCCGTCGGCCTCGGCATCGTCCCCTTCACCGCGGGAAACGCTGAGAATCATGCCCATGGCCATACAGGTCATCACGATGGACGATCCTCCCTCGCTGACAAGGGGAAGCGTCTGGCCGGTAACAGGGAAGAGGTCTACCGCTACCAACATGTTTATAAATGCTTGAAATACAATCGAAAAGCCCAGTCCGATGGCCAAAACATGGCCGTTGTTGTCTGGTGCGCGTTGTCCCACCCGCACGGACTGCAGGAAGATCCACACGTACACCAAGGCCAACCCCGACCCGCCCAGTAACCCCCATTCCTCAATGACCAAGGCGTAGATAAAGTCGGTGTTTTTTTGCGGCAAAAAGTTCTTCTGGATGCCCCGACCGGGTCCCTGACCCAGGATGTGGCCTTGGGCGATGGCCATTTTGGCCATGTCTACCTGGTAGGTATCTGCGTTTTCTTTGGTTCCGGAAAAATTCTCAATGCGGGAAATCCAGGTGTCTACGCGGTTGGGGAAAACACCTGGAAAGGCCTTGGCGGACAGCACAAAGACCAGCAGGAAGAGGGCGAAAATGCCCACCAGTTGACCGTATGCTTTGCGCGGAAATCCGGCGGTCCACATGACCACAGAGGCATTCAAAAATATAAGCCCAGCCGTAGACAAGTTCGCCGGCACCACCAACCCGCAAATAAGCACCAGGGGAAGAATGACATTCCACGCCCCTTCTTTCAGCGATTTGGGGGCGTTTTTCCGGGTGAGCACGCGGCTCAAGTGGGCAATCAACACGATGTTGGCCAGGGCGGAGGGTTGAAAGCTCAAGCCGCCAATCCGAAACCAGCGTGCTGCGTTGGCCCCGGCAATGGTCCCGCCGGTCAGTAGGGTGTAGGCCAGAAGGGGCACCACCAGGGCCAAGCCCAAGAGGGCCAGGGCCCCAAAGTACTTGCTGGGCAAGCGGTGAACCAACAAAGCCATCAGCAAGCCCAGGGCAACAAATCCGAAATGGCCCACCAGTCCGTTTCGGCTTCCGCTAAAAACGGGCAGGAACGAAAACACCATCAAGGCCAAAAACAGCATCCACAGGATGGTGTTGCCTTGAAAGAAGCGTTTGAGGAGGGCGCGCACGGGGGTCGGGTTGAAGAATAAGAGGAATTACAAACTGCGTACGGACGCTTTGAACTGGCGGCCGCGGTCCTCGTAGTTTTGGAACAGGTCGAAGCTGGCGCAGCAGGGAGAAAGCAACACCGTATCTCCCTTGCGGGCAAGGCTGTAGCTCGCTTTCACCGCGTCTTCCATGGAATGGGTTTCGACCACAGGCAGGTGGCTGTTGGCAAAGGCGGCAAGGATTTTGGAATTGTCTACCCCGAGGCAAACAATTGCTTTGACCTTGCTCGCGACCAAGGACATCAGCTCGGAATAGTCGTTGCCTTTGTCTACCCCGCCCACAATCCAGACGGTGGGCTGCTGCATGCTCTCCAGGGCGTAGTAGGTGGAATTGACGTTGGTTGCCTTGGAGTCGTTGATGAAGGAAATTCCGTGGACAGAGGTGACGGTTTCCAAGCGGTGCTCCAGGCTCTCGAAGTGCGCCAGGCTTTCGCGAACCGCTTCTTGGCGGACCTGAAGAAGTCGAGCGGCCAGGCCAGCGGCCAGGGAATTGTAGGCGTTGTGTTTGCCTTGGAGAGCGAGTTCTTCGATGGTCATGGTTTCCTGGGTTTTTGGGTCCGTGAGGGAATAGGTTTGCGGGCCGGCAGCGAATGCGCCGAAGGCACCGGGAGTTTCAGAGGGAAGGAGGCTAAAGGGAAGCATTTGCGCTGCCACAGGGTGGGCCGCAAGGGCTTTGGCGGTTTCCGGATCTTCCAAGCAATACAGAAAGAAGTCTTCCGGGGTCTGGGCCTGCGCAATGCGCATTTTGGACGCGGCATAGAGCTCCATGCGGTACTGGTAGCGGTCCAAATGGTCCGGGGTGATGTTGCACAAGATGGCGATGTGCGGGCGGAAGGTGTAGCAGTTGTCCAGCTGGAAGCTGCTGACCTCCAACACGTACAGCGGTTGGGGATTGCGCGCAACCTGCAGGGCGAAACTTTGGCCGATGTTGCCTCCTAAACCCACTTCCAAGCCCGCCTGCTGCAAAATGTGGTGCGTTAAGCGCGTAGTGGTTGTTTTGCCGTTGGAGCCCGTAATGGCCACAATAGGGCTTTGGGTATAGCGGAAGGCAAATTCGATTTCCGACCACACCGGCAGGCCTTTCTGGATGCACGCGGCAACTACGGGGGCGGTGTCCGGGATGCCGGGGGATTTGATCAAAAGGGAGGCCTGCAGCACAAGGTCCAACGTGTGTCCACCGGTTTCAAAGGCGATGCCCTCGGCTTCTAGCTGCGCGGCATACGCGGGCAGCAAGGTGCCGCCGTCGCTGAGAAAGACCCGGTGTCCGCGGTCCTTGGCCAGGATGGCCGCGCCCACGCCGCTTTCTCCGCCGCCCAAAACGACGACCGATGGATAGGTTTCAACGAGATGCACGGCTTAACGCAGCTTCAAGGTGATGATGGAAAACACGGCCAGCAAAATGCCCACAATCCAAAAACGGGTGACAATCTTGGCCTCGTGGTAGCCTTTCTTCTGGTAGTGGTGGTGCAGCGGGGACATCAAGAAAATCCGACGGCCCTCGCCGAATCGCTTCTTGGTGTACTTGAAGTAGGCCACCTGCAGCACCACAGACAAATTCTCCACCAAAAAGACGCCGGCCAGAATCGGGATCAAAAGTTCTTTGCGGATGGCAATGGCAAATACGGCAATGATGCCCCCAATGGACAAGCTGCCGGTATCCCCCATGAATACTTGCGCAGGGAAGGTGTTGTACCACAAAAACCCGATGCACGCTCCCAAAAAGGCAGCGGCAAAGACCACCAACTCGCCGGAGTTGGGGATGTACATGATGTCCAAGTAGGAGGCAAAAACCACCGAGCCGCTCACATACGCCAGCACGGCCAAGGCAAAGGCGACAATGGCCGAGGTCCCGGCAGCCAAGCCGTCCAGGCCGTCGGTCAGGTTTGCTCCGTTGCTCACTGCGGTGACAATGAACAAAACAATGGGGATAAAGACCAACCAAGCCAGGTCTGCGGCGCGGTCGCCAAAAACAGCGGCGAGGTCCATGTAGTCAAAAGAGGTCTCTTTCAAAAAGGGAACCGTGGTTTTCAGGCTCTTTTCCGCCGGCCCAAAAGCGGGAATGCTGCGTTCCGACTCGCCCAACAGGCTGACGTTCCCTTGGGCAGGAAGCTCCTCCTTCATAACGACGTCCGGGTGCAGGTAAAGCGCGGCTCCCACAATAATGCCGAGTCCAATTTGCCCGATGACTTTGAAGATGCCGCGGAGGCCTTCTTTGTTCTTTTTGAAGACCTTGATGTAGTCGTCCAAGAAGCCAATGAAACCCATCCAAACGGTGGTCAGCAAAAGCAGTTGAATGTAGATGTTGTCCAGTTTGGCCAAGAGCAATACCGGCACCAGAATGGCGGCAAGGATGATAAGACCGCCCATGGTGGGGGTGCCTTTTTTCTGCAGTTGGCCTTCCAGGCCGAGGTCGCGGATGGACTCGCCGATTTGCTTTTTGCGCAGGGCGTCGATGAGCTTGCGTCCAAAGACAAGCGAGATCATCAACGAAATCAAAATGGCCATTCCTGCGCGGAAGGTGATGAACTTGAAGAGTCCGGCCCCGGGAAGGTCGTAGGCGGTGTCGAGGTAGGAAAAGAGTTCGGTCAACATGGGCTCAAACGTTTAGCAGTTGAAAGGTTTCCAGCAAGACGGCCCGGTCGTCAAACGGATGGCGGACGCCGTTGATTTCTTGGTAGTTTTCGTGGCCCTTGCCGGCAACCAGCACGATGTCTCCCGGTTGAGCGCGTTGTACGGCCAATTTGATGGCTTCGCGGCGATCGGGGAGGGTGGTGGATTTTCGGATAAGGACAGGGTCCAGTCCAGCTTCCATCTCCTGGAGAATTACGGCGGGATCTTCGGTGCGTGGATTGTCCGAGGTTAGTACGACGGCGTCGCTTTTTTCGGCTGCAATGCGCGCCATGATGGGGCGTTTGGTTGTGTCTCGGTCTCCGCCGCATCCCACCACGGTAATGACTTTGGCACCTCCGTTGTGGCGGTATTCGGCCAAGGTGTTCAGTACGTTTTCCAGTGCGTCGGGGGTGTGGGCATAGTCGACCACGCCCAAGATTCCGGTGGGGCTTTGTACGGTTTGGAACCGGCCGTCGGGGGCAGTGAGGGTGCTTAGGGCGGTACGAATGGCATCTTCTTCTTGGCCCAGCAGGTCGGCTACGCCAAAGATGGCGGCGGCGTTGTAGGCATTGAAGGCCCCAATCAAGCGCACCCAAAGTTCTTTTTGGTTGATGGTGAGGAGCATGCCGGTGAGGTGGCTCTCCATCAATTTGGCTTTGTAATCCGCAGGGCTGCGCAGGGCAAACGAATGGACGCGGCCCTTGGTGTGGATGACCATGGTGTTTCCGTGTTTGTCGTCCACGTTGACCAAGGCAAAGGCGTCTTTGGTCAGCCCGTCGAAGAGCATTTTTTTGGCGCGGATGTAGTGGTCAAAGGTGCCGTGGTAATCCAGGTGGTCGTGCGTGATGTTGGTGAAAACGGCACCGGCAAACCGGGTTCCGGCCGTGCGGTGCTGCACCAGGCCGTGGGAGCTGACTTCCATGAAGGCGTACTTGCAGCCGGCGGCAACCATTTCCGCAAGGAGTTTCTGCAGGACCAGCGCGTGCGGCGTGGTGTGGGTGGCGGGTTCGCAGTGGGTTCCAACGCAGTTGACCACGGTAGAAATCAACCCGCTTTTCCGGTCCAAGGCCGTAAACAAGCGATGGAGCAGGGTGGCCGTGGTGGTTTTGCCGTTGGTCCCGGTAATGCCCACGAGGTGCAGCTTCTCCGACGGGCGGTCGTACCAGTTCGACGCAAGACGTCCCAAGGCTTCGGCGCCGTTCGCTACTTGGATCCAAGCGACGTCGGCCCGGGGATTTTCGGGAAGGGTCTCGCACACAACGGCGCAGGCCCCGCTTTCTACAGCGTGGTCCAGGTACGCATGGCCGTCCACGACGGTGCCACGCACAGCGACAAACAAGAAATCCTTGCCTACGTTTTTGGAGTTGTCGGTCAAGCCGACCACAGCGGCATGCATGGGGCCGCAGGTGGCTTGGATTTTGAGGTCCCGAAGGAGGTCGCGCAGCAGTTTCATCCCAATACCAATTCAACGGTGCCAGGCACGCCGCGCAGCGGCGTGCCTGGAGCGACCGATTGTTTCTTCACCCGGCCTGCACCCCGCACCCGCACGCGGCAGCCGGCGTTTTCCAACAGCGCCAAGGCCTGGTGCCCGGGGAGGCCCACTACATTCGGCAACACCCCGCTGCGGGCGCGGCGAGCGGCCTGGGCAACCTGCTGCTCGGACTTTTTCACCCGCCGGGCGGCCGCCTCGGCCAATCCGGCCTCGGCCGCCGCCTCCGCCACGCGGTACGGTGCCGGAGACAACTTGTTCACCGCCAAAGCAATTTCTTGAAACACCGGCCCGGCCAAGGCTCCGCCGGAAGGTTCGACCATTTGGGGCTTGTAGAGCAAAACCACGCAGGTGTATTGCGGATTTTCCGCCGGGAAATAGCCAGCAAAAGAGACCTGGTAATGGTACCCGCCGTCGTCCGAATTCCGGTATTCCACCCGGTTGGTTCCGGTTTTGCCTGCAATGGACAACGAGTCCGTATACACATGCTTTCGGCCGGTTCCTTTGTTCACCGCGCGTACCAACAGCTGGTGAACGATGGCACGGGATTCTTGGGCGCAAATAGAGGGGTGCACCACCACCGGAGCGAATTTTTCGACCGTCTGCCCGCGGTCGCGAATTTCTTCGACCACCAGCGGCTTCATCAATTTTCCGCCGTTGGCCAAGGCGTTGTAGAACATGGCTGTTTGCAATGGCGTTACCATGACGTTGTACCCGTACATCATCCGCGAAAGCGTCACATTTCCGTACCAATTTTTGTCACCGGGCTTGGGGACGGTGGGACGGCTTTCCCCGGGCAAGGAAATGCCGGTTTTCTCGCCCAGCCCAAATTGGTACAGGCGGTCCACAAAATCAGCGGGGTGTTTGCTGAAATGGGGAAATAGCGCTTTGACCACCCCGATGTTGGAGGATACTTCCAGCGCATGGCCCGTGGTGATGTTTCCGTGTCCGCCGCGTTTGGAATCCGTAATAGGCGCCGCTTTTCCGGGGAACAGGTCCAACCGACCGTCACCGGTTTCCACCCAACGCGCGGTGTCTACCACTCCCTCTTCCAGGCCAGCCAGCAAGGCCGCTACTTTGAAGGTGGATCCGGGTTCCGTGGCCGCCCAAACAGCGTAGTTCACGGTCTCCGAATAGCCCGAATCTCCGTTTAGACGGCCCAAATTCACCAAGGCCCGGATTTTGCCTGTTGCGGCTTCAACCAAAATGGCCGTGCCGTATTCCGCCTGGGTTTCTTCGAGTTTTTT
>JBIIBX010000084.1:0-6675 GCA_044239185.1 Schleiferiaceae bacterium
CGCCTCGGTTGATGGCCGGGGCACCTACCCAGTGGTAGAGCGCGGGTCCGGCAAAGAGGAGGGGCAAGGCCAAGCCCAGGATGAGGAGGCCTTTGGCGAGTTTGGATTTGTTGTATGCCATGGGAGCGGGGACTTTGAGGGGGAAGGGGGTGAGTCGATTCAGTGGGGATGTTGCTCCAAGGCGTCCGTTAAGATGGCCACACCCAGCTGAATTTCTTCGTCGGTAAGCGTGAGCGGCGGAGCGATGCGCAAAGCCGTCGATTCAAAGAGGAACCAGTCGGTTAGGAGTCCGTTTTGCAAGGCGGTGTGCTGGATGCGGATGGCCCGGTCCAAGGATCCGACCTGAAGGGCCCACAGGAATCCCATGCCGGAGAGGCCTTGAACGTGGGGCAGGTTGGCCAAAAGTTCCCGGAGCAGCTGGGATTTTCGGGGAAGGTCGGGGAGCCAAGGTCCGGTTTGCAGGAGGTTCAAGGCGGCCAGACCGGCAGCGCAGCTGACGGGATGGCCGCCAAAGGTGGTGATGTGGCCCAAAATGGGGTTGTGGGCGAGTTGGTGCATGCGTTCCCGACGGGCCACAAAGGCGCCCAGGGGCATGCCGCCGCCCAGGGCTTTCCCCAGGCACAGAATGTCCGGCTGCAGGCCGTAGTGCTGAAAGGCGAAAAGCCGGCCGCTGCGTCCAAATCCGCATTGGATCTCGTCCACAATCAAAAGGGCGCCGTGGCGCTGGCAGGCTGCTTGGAGGGCGGTAAGGAAGGCCGGATCTCCGGGCGTGTAACCGCTTTCGCTTTGGATGGGTTCCACCACCACGGCGGCGGTGTGTGGGCCAATGACGGACAGGCTGTCCAGGTCGTTGTAGCGGACGATGCGGTGGCCCGGTACCAAGGGACGGTAAGCGTTTTTGTAGGACTCGTCGCCCATGGCGCTCAGGGCTCCGGCGGTGGAGCCGTGGTACGATTTTTCGAACGAAACAATCTCGGTTCGACCGGTGGAGCGTTTGGCCAATTTAAACGCCCCTTCGATGGCTTCTGCCCCGGAATTGGTGAAGTACACGCTGTCCAAGGAACCGCCCAAGGCGTCTACCAAGGCCTTGGCGTAGGCCACTTGGGGCTGTTGCACCATTTCGCCGTAGACCATCAGGTGCATGTACCGGGATGCTTGCTGGGAGACCGCCTCCACAATTTCCGGCCGGCTGTGGCCCAGGTTGCTCACTCCGATACCCGAAATGAAATCCAGGATGCGGCGGCCGTCGGGACGGTACAAAAAGGCGCCTTCGGCGCGGTCGATTTCCAACGCCAGCGGGAAGTCCGTGGTTTGCGCGTTGTGGCGCAAAAACAATTCCTTTAACCCCAGTCCCATAAAACAAAGGTAGGGGCGTCTAGGCTACGGGTTGGCGGGAGGGGCAAGATTTATTCCCACCCTTCGCCCAGGTGGTCGGGTCCTTCGGGCCGGCCTCCGCGGGGCATGGGACGTCCTCCTCCGGGGGGCGGGCCTTGGGGGCGTCCTTGGCGTTCGCGGAGTTTGTCCAGCATGGCTTCTTTGAACTGCACTTCGGCCACGTAGAGCAGTAGGACCTTCTTGGCGGGAAGGACTTCCAGGAACTTGCTGTGGTAAGTCCGACGGATGCGCTCCCGTTCGTTTTGGGACTGAGCGTGTTTCCGCATGAGTTCCTCCGCTTCTTTCTCGCTCAGGGCGGCCCACTTTACTTCGTTTTCCACCACCTGCCGGAGTTCCCGCATGGGTTCCCGACTCACTTGACGGAGTTCCGCTTGGTACGCTTCGTAGACGGGCCAAAACCGCTGGGCCTCGGCTGAGGTTAGTTGCAGTTTGTGGGTGAGAAAACCAATTTGGGCCGTGGCTACGCGTTCTTTGGCTGCCGCGGCTCTTGGTCCCGGCTGGGCCCAAGCGGGGTTGGAAAAGCCCATTGCCACAAGGGCGATGATCCAAAGGTTTGGTTTCATGATTTGGAAGATTTTACAGGATTCAAATCGGACAATTCTTCATCGGTTAAGAGGGCACCCAGTTCCTGGGCGTCGGTGGACCAAACGTCGGACTCCAAGGACTCCACCACGTCGGACGTTGGGGTTTGTTCCAGCCATTCCCCGGGGGCCGCTGCGTTTTCGTTGCTGGTGAACGATAGGCGTCCCCAAAAAAGAGCCAAGGCAAGCGCCGCGGCCGCTCCCGATAAAGTTCCCACCCACAGCCGGCGCATAGCAGGGCGACGCGGGTGTGCTGCGGGAATGGCGTGCAGCTTGGCCGCCAGGTCCTGCAAAGCGGTTTCGGGGAGGTGGATGCCGTCTTTTTTCATGGGTTCTCTGATTGTAAGAGGTCGTCGGTGGTCTCCGGTTTAATCTGCTGGAGGGTCGTGCGGATTTTTTGCACGGCGTGGTGGTAATTCGCCTTCAGGCCTCCCTCGGAGGTTCCGGTGATGGCGGCAATTTCGGAATAGGGGAGTTCGTCGAAGTAGCGAAGTTGGAAGACCAACCGCTGTTTTTCCGGAAGGAGGGATTGGGCCCGGTGCAACTGGCGCAACGTTTCGTCGGCATCGAAAAAGGGAGCGTCTGCCTGGCTCAATGCGGCAGCCTCCGGGGCCTCGGTTTCCGGCACGGTCCACAGGCGTCGGCGTTGCTGCCGACGCAAGGCGGCCAAGGCTTCGTTGGAAACAATGCGGTACACCCAGGTGCTGTACTTGGATTCTCCTCGGAACTTCGGGAGCGCTTTCCAAATGTTGATAAACGCCTCTTGGAGGACGTCCTGGGCGTCGTCGTGGTCCAATCCCATGCGCAGCGCCAACCGGTACATCGGAGCAGACAGACGGTCCACCAGGGCGCGGTAGGCGGTCTCGTAGCGAGCCTCGGCGCACAGCGATTGCAGGGTCCGTTCTTCGAGGTCCGTCATGGCGGTTAGAGTCCGATTCCGTCCAAGGGTTTAATGCACGGCGGCGGGGCCATGCCAAAAAGGAAAAAGGGGGGGCGGAAAAACGCTTACCCTTTTCGGGACAAGACGCGGTGGGCGGCTTGCACCAACGCCTCTTCGTTCAAACCGTATTTGGCCATCAATTCCTCGGGCGTGGCGCTTTCTCCAAACGAGTCGCGCACGGCCACCATTTCCATGGGGGTGGGGGTGTTTTGCGCCAGCAGTCCGGCAGTCAATTCGCCCAACCCTCCGAAGAGCTGGTGTTCTTCCGCGGTAACTACGCAACCGGTGCGCCGTACGGAAGCCAAAACAGTCTCTTCGTCAAACGGTTTGATGGTGTGGACGTTGATCACTTCTGCATGAACGCCTTCTGCGGCCAATTTTTCGGCTGCTTGGAGCGCCGGCCATACCAAGTGACCGGTGGCCAACAGGGTGACGTCGGAACCGCTGCGCAGGGTCAGTGCTTTTCCAATTTCAAACGGCAAATCGGCAGGAATGAAGTTGGGGACTTTGGGGCGTCCAAACCGGAGGTAAACCGGTCCGTCGTAGTTGGCAATGGCCAGGGTAGCGGCCTTGGTCTGGTTGAAGTCGCAGGGGTTGATCACCACCATGCCGGGCAGCATGCGCATCATGCCGACGTCTTCCAAAATTTGGTGGGTAGCACCGTCTTCGCCCAAGGTAAGGCCTGCGTGGCTGGCGCAAATTTTGACGTTTTTGCCGGAGTAGGCAATGCTCTGGCGGATTTGGTCGTACACCCGGCCGGTGCTGAAGTTGGCAAAGGTTCCGGTGAAGGGGATTTTTCCGCCCACGGTCATGCCCGCTGCCATGCTCATCATGTTGGCTTCGGCAATCCCCACTTGGTAAAAGCGCTCGGGAAACTCCGCAGCAAAGGCGTCCATTTTCAAGGATCCGGTGAGGTCCGCGCACAACGCGACCACGTCCGGGTTGGTGCGTCCGAGTTCCAGGAGTCCGGCGCCAAAACCGGAGCGTGTGTCTTGGTTTCCTTGGTTGGTGAGGGTAGTGTGGTCCATGGGGAGGAGAAATTACGGGATTTTAACCAGGGTGGAGGCCCCGGAGCTTACGGTGAAAGGCACGGTGGACGAATAGACCGTGGCTTGGGCTTGTTTGGCCCGGGCGACCATGCGGTAACTGCCGGGCTGGAGGGCGAATTGTTGGCGGGTTTGGACAGGATCCAGGTCCACCACCCATTCCCAGGCTCCGCCTGCGCGTTCCACGAAGAGGGCACCGGCGCTGGCTGTTTTCAGTTGTACGGTGACGTCGCCGGCAGCGGGTAGGCTCAAGGTGGTGGTTTTTCCGGGGTCAATGCGGACCGTCTCGTAGTACCGGGGGAGGGTCAGCAGTTCCACCTGGTACGTTCCCACCAGGTATTTCTGTTTGGTATTGAAGGACTGCACGTGCAGGGCCTGGGTCTGGCCGGGGAGCCGGACGACGGCTTTGGGAACGTTGAAGGAACTGGGCCGATTCATGAGGACTTCCAAATGGCCTTGGGGGGTCTTGGCCCCTATCTGGGTATGCTTCCCAGCCGCAACGAAGACAGAGTCCACCGTGACGGGGGGGACGGTGTACACCGTCATTCGGTAGGTCATTAAGGGATCCAAGAGCAAGGTGTCCGGATTCCCCTTGTAGTTCAAGGTGTGCACAAACGATTTGACCAGACGGCCCGACAACCGGTCGTGCAGGGCAATGGGGACGTCGGTTTCGGTGGGGAATCCCTTGCTGTCCAGCAGGTTGATTTGGGCGGTGGTGTTGTCCAAGACCTGGGTGATGACCACCCCCAAGGCCTGCCGGAACGATTTTTCGTCGGCGGCATCGAAGTAGGTTCCTACGCAGTCGAAGGCTTTCTTTTGGGAACCGTCCAACCCGATGCCAATCACAAAGGGCTTGAGGACAATGCCTTTTTTCTGAAGCATGGCGGATACGGCACAGGGATCTTCGTCGCAGGCTTCGATGCCGTCGGTGATCAGGACGACGATGTTGCGGCAGTCCGCACAGGCGGGAAAGTCGTTCGCAGATCGCAGGAGGGACCGCGCAATGGGCGTGGTGCCCATGGGCCGCAGGCTTTGGATGCGTTTCTTGATTTTTGGGGCGTTGTTGTCTGCAAAGGGCACTTCCAACCGGGTGTCTTCGCAGTCTTGGGGCGGTACCGGTTTTTGGTGGCCGTAGGCGCGCAACGCCAATTGAAAATTGGGCTGGGGCAGGGCGTTGAGGCTGTCCAAGAAACGGCTCATCAGGCGTTGAGCGGTTTCCATTTTGGTACCGGTTTCCCACCGCCCGTACATGGAATAGGAGGCGTCAAAAACAAAAAGAATGCGGGTCAAGGGCGCCTTGGGTTCGGGCGTAGCCGACAAGGCTTGAGCTCCAAGGGGGAGTACTCCAAGCAATAGGACGGCCAAGCCAAAGAGCCCCTTGCGCATGGGCTTAGTAGTCTCCCAGGGTTTCGGGCAACTGGGCCAAAGCGCGGGCCAATTCGTCGTTGTTGGGCGCTACCCCGTGCCACTTGTGGGTGCCTGCCATGAAGTCCACTCCGTGGCCCATGGAGGTTTTTAACACGATGACCACCGGCTTGCCTTTTCCGGTGCGGCTTTTGGCTTCTGTCAATCCGGCGCGAACGGCAGCCAAGTCGTTTCCGTTGGCTACTTCCAGCACGTCCCAACCGAAGGCGGCAAATTTGGCGCCGATGTTTCCAAGCGCGAGGACGTCGTCGGTGGTGCCGTCAATTTGTTGGCCGTTGGCGTCCACGGTGGCAATGAGGTTATCCACGCCCTTCGCGCCTGCATACAAAACCGCTTCCCAGATTTGGCCTTCTTGCAATTCGCCGTCGCCGTGGAGGGTGTAGACCAGGCGGTCGTCGCCGTTGGATTTTTTGGCCAGGGCGGTGCCCAGAGCCACGCTCAGTCCCTGGCCCAAGCTGCCGCTGGCCATGCGCACGCCGGGAAGCCCTTCGTGGGTAGTCGGGTGGCCTTGCAGGCGGGAATTGAGTTTGCGGAAGGTGGACAGTTCGGCCACGTCAAAATATCCGGAACGCGCGAGAACGCTGTAAAAAACGGGCGAAATGTGTCCGTTGCTCAGGTAGAAAATATCTTGGTTTTTGCCGTCCATGTCAAAGGGGACGGGGGTGTGCTCCAGTGCCTCAAAGTACAGGGCCACCAGAAATTCGGTGCAGCCCATGGAACCGCCGGGGTGGCCCGAATTGACCGCATGCACCATGCGGAGGATGTCGCGTCGGACTTGCGTACAAAGAGCTTCGAGGTGGGCGGAATCGGCCATGAGCGTAGAGGGAATGGGTTTGTGCAAAAGTAGGAAGGATTCCCGACCCAAGCAGTCCCAATTCCGGACTACCTTTGGCTTTTTAAAAGTAATTTCTCCATGAAGTGTGGCATTGTAGGCCTTCCGAACGTTGGGAAGTCCACCCTTTTTAACTGCTTGAGCAACGCCAAGGCGCAGGCAGCGAATTTTCCTTTCTGTACCATTGAGCCCAATGTAGGCACCGTCAATGTACCCGATCCGCGGCTCCAGGTGCTGGAGTCCTTGGTAGACCCCGAGCGGGTATTGCCAGCTACGGTGGAGATTGTGGACATAGCCGGACTCGTGAAGGGTGCGTCCCGCGGCGAGGGCTTGGGCAACCAGTTCTTGGGCAATATTCGGGAGTGCAACGCCATTTTGCATGTTTTACGCTGTTTCGACAACCCCAACGTGGTCCACGTGGACGGTTCGGTGAATCCTCTTCGGGACAAGGAAACC
>JBIIBX010000050.1:0-9371 GCA_044239185.1 Schleiferiaceae bacterium
GCTTGGAGCTCCGACCAATTGAGGGATAGAACGAGGGATACCAGGATTAAGGACATCACCAAGTCGATGATGCGCTCCATGACCACGGTGCCCAAGGCCTTGTCTACGGGCACTCCTTCGGCTTGTTGGATGGCGGTACACCGAGCCACTTCGCCTCCGCGGGGTATCACCAGATTCACGAGGTAAGACAGGGCTACGGCATGCACAGCTGCCGAAGCGGCAACGGGATGGCCCAAAGAGCGCAACACGATGCGCCAGCGGTACGCCCTAAAAATGACCGCCACGTACCCCAGGGCAATGCTCAAAGCGACCAAAACCGGGTCGGCTTTCCGCATGCCTTCCCAGAGGGTCCGAGGATCCATGCCTTGAAAGGCAAAGGCCAACAACCCGGCGGTTAAGCTCAACAGCACCAGGGTTTTCAAAATTTGTTTGGCCATGATGCCGGGGGGAAGTAAAAAAGTTAGCGAAGGAGGTTGGTCTGCTCGTCGGGGAAGACCAAAATGGGCTGGTGGGAAGCAGCTTCGGCCGCGTCCAAATGGCAATAAGCAAGAACGATAATGAGGTCGCCGGGCTGCACTTTGCGTGCCGCTGGTCCGTTCAGGGTGATGGCGCCGCTGCCTGCCGGCCCCGGGATGGCGTAGGTATCCAAACGCTCGCCGTTGTTGATGTTGACAATGCTCACTTTTTCGCCTTCCAACAACCGCGCGGCCTGCATCAGGTCCCGGTCGATGGTGATGGAGCCGATGTAATTCAAGTCCGCCCCGGTCACTCGGACCCGGTGGATTTTGGATTTGAGCATTTCCAATAACATGGCGGCAAAGGTAGGTTATTCCACCGGAAGGTTGTCGATCAACCGCACGTTTCCAGCCCGAACAACGGCAAATAAATGGGCCGCTTCGGGGGCGGGGATGGCGGCGTCCAAAGGAAGCGCTTCCAGCGTAACAGGGTCCGCCAGAACCCCGTATTCCAACTGGAGTTCGGGAGAGGCGTGCACGTCGCTGGCAAAATCATCCAAGACCTGACGCGGCCGTTGGCCCGAGCGCAGGGCGGCGGAGGCTTTTTGCAACGCGGCGAAAATACGGGGGGCTTCGGCCCGCTGGGCAGGAGTCAGCAAAAGATTGCGGCTGCTCATGGCCAATCCGTCCGCCTCGCGAACCGTGGGGCAAGCCACCACTTCGGGATGGCCGCCCCGCAGCGCTGCCAAACGCCGAATGACGGCCACCTGCTGAAAATCCTTGGACCCAAAATACGCGGCATTGGGAGCCACGTGGTCAAACAAGGCGTCCACAACGGTTGCAACTCCTTGAAAATGGCCAGGCCTTGCTGCGCCTTCCATGCAGGTGTCCAGCCCTCCCAAATCGTACACGCCGGACTGAACGCCGTTGGGGTAGAGTTCTTCTGCTTTGGGCACGTACACGGCATCCACTCCCGCACCTTCCAGGGCTTGAAAATCGGCCTCGAGGGTTCGGGGATAGCTGGCCAGGTCAGCGGAGTTGTTGAATTGCGTGGGGTTCACAAAGATGCTGACCACGGTGAAAGGGTGGCGGGCTTGGGCCGCCCGAACCAAAGAGAGGTGCCCTTGGTGCAGGGCTCCCATGGTCGGAACAAACCCAACGGAGACGGAATCGTCTTGTTTCCAGCGTGCAAGGAGTTCCCGCAACGCGGACAAGGATGTGACAATCTCCATAAAAAGTGCATTTTGCGCCGTAAAATTGCGTAATTTTGCGGACTGTACCGCATATTATGGAGCCAAAGCGCATTTTGTACGTAGCCCAGTCCATGCATCCGTATTTATCAGAAACGGTCTTGGCGGAGCACGCCCTGGCTTTTCCAAAGCGAATGAATGAATTGGGAAACGAAGTTCGGGTGTTCATGCCCCGCTACGGCAACATCAATGAACGTCGGCACCAACTGCACGAAGTCATTCGGTTGAGTGGCATGAATGTGGTGATCAACGACATGGACCAGCCGCTGATCATCAAAGTGGCCTCGGTGCCCCAGGCCCGTCTTCAAGTATATTTCATTGACAACGACGAGTACTTCAAGCGCAAAGGCGACTTGGTAGACACCAGCGGTTCCTTGTACGAGGACAGCGACGAGCGGACTCTGTTCTTCTCCAAAAGTGTCATCGAAACCATTAAGAAGTTGGGATGGAAGCCCGACGTGGTGCATGTCATGGGCTGGATGTGTTCCCCTATGCCTCTCTACATCAAGCAGTTCAATTCTTCCGACGCGCACTTTGCCGACGTGAAAGTGGTGGTTTCGTTGTACGATTCCGATGCCTTTGCAGGACAACTGGGTTCGAAGCTGCCTTCCGGCATGCATTTTGACGGAGCGAAGTCCATGGAAGCCTTTGAAAACCCCACCTACGAAAACCTTCAGTGCGGGGCCGTTCGGTTTGCCGACGCCGTATTGACCATGACCGACTCGCCGTCTTCGGACGCCTTGAATGCGGCCAAAGAACACGGCATTCCCGTCCACGACGGCCGGCCGTTTGCGGCAGACCCTGCCGGCTTGAAAGCCTTTTACGAATCGCTTTACGCCTGATCCATGGGTAGCCGGACGATGCGGTGGGCGGCCTTTTTGGCTGTTGGGGCCCTATTGAGCAGTTGCGAAAAGGATCTGGGCAACCTCGGACTCGATCTCATTGGCGCGGGGGAATTCAAGACCGGTGCGCTGAAAAGCGTTCCCGTGGTGACCACCACCGAACGCTACGATACTTTGCTGACGTCCAATACCGGAATCTTGCCCGTAGGCGGATTTCAAGACCCCGTTTTTGGGCGGGTGGACGCTTACTCGGTAACGCAGATTGCCCTGGGCCGCATCAATCCACGTTTTGGAGCCAACCCCAAGGCAGATTCCGTTTACTTTTTCTTGCCGGTGACGGATTGGTACGGCGACACCACGGCGCCCATCCAGGTGGTTGTTCAGCCCCTGTTGGACCCTTTGGTAGCAGACAGTGCCTATACCGCGGCAGACCTTTTTGACGCAGACCTTCCTGTTGCAGACACCACCTTTGTTCCTGCCTTTGGCAAAACCCGAAAATTCAAGGAGGTAGCTGCAACCAAAGGGGTATTGCGCCTGGCCCTGGATCCCGAGTGGTTCACGGAGCATTTTTTGCGCATGGACACCGCAGCCCTCGTTTCCACCCCCGAGTTTGTAAAAGCGTTCCCCGGATTCCGCATTCAATCGACCTCCAGCGCCCAGAGTTTGTTGGCGCTTACCCCCATTGGGACGGATTCCAAGTTGGTGGTGTATTTCTCCAACGATACAACGACCACCAAGTCCGTGCGGTACGACCTTGCTCTCGGAGACAAGGTGAAGTACGCCTTCCATGCGGAGCACGATTTTGGTCAGGCCGCTTTTGATTTTGCCGCCCAAGACACCGCATTTGGCAGTTTCCGCACCTTTACCCAAAGTTTGGGCGGGGCCACAACATCTATCCGGCTTTCGGGACTTGCTGCCCTACGCGACTCCAATTACCTGGTGAATTACGCCGAGTTGGAGATCCCCGTGGACCAAGTGGCCAGTACTGGATTGCGCAAGCCCAAGTCCCTAACGCTTTTGGTAGCGCGGGGCGAGAAGAATTTCTTGATCAACGACTACCAGGGAGGCAGTCCCGGAGGCGCATTGCTTTCTTTGCGGGATTCGTCCCGCGTTGTGGGGGTATTGGACCAGCAGGTATATCGATTCAATGTGACGCGCCATGTGCAGCGCATGCTCAATGGAAAGGATCTCCAAATGGACCGGTTGCTTTTGCTGCCGTCCAGCCCCAATGCCAACGCCCAGCGCGTCGTATTGAATGGAAATTTGCACCCCTCGGAGCCGACCCGGTTGAATTTGTACATTACGAGAACGAAATAAAACGTTCAATCGGCCCATCTTGCCGACCTTTGCGTACCAAACCTTCTGAATCATGTGTGGAATTGTAGGCTATATAGGCGCGCGTCAAGCGTATCCAATCATCATCAACGGTCTGAAAAGACTGGAATACCGCGGGTACGATTCGGCGGGCGTTTGCCTGTCTAACGGCGATTTGCGTGTTTTTCGCAAGAAAGGAAAAGTAGTCGATTTGGTGGAGTTGGTGGGCGCCCAAGAGACGCAGGCCACAGCCGGCATGGGCCACACCCGCTGGGCCACGCACGGGGAACCGTCGGACCGCAACTCCCATCCCCACTCCAGCGCCGATGGCGATTTGGTTTTGGTGCACAACGGCATCATTGAGAACTACGCCGCATTGAAGTCTTTGCTGCAGGCCAAGGGGTATTCGTTCTCTTCGGAAACAGATACCGAAGTGCTGGTCAATTTTATTCACTACGTCCAGCACATGGACGGCATCAAGTTGGAGGCCGCAGTGCGTAAAGCCCTCCGCGAAGTAGTGGGAGCCTACGCCATTGTGGTCATGTCCCGCAAGGAAGGCAACAAGTTGGTGGTGGCCAAAATGGGCAGCCCCTTGGTGATTGGACTGGGCCAAGAAGAGTATTTTGTAGCTTCCGACGCCTCTCCGTTTTTGGAATTCACCAAGCGCGCTATTTACCTGGAAGACGGGGAGATGGCCGTGGTGCACCGGAGCAAGGGGGTACGCGTGAGCTCCATAGCGACGTCCGAAACGGTGGATGCCCACATCCACCAATTGAAAATGGACCTGGAGAGCATTGAGAAGGGCGGCTACGACCACTTTATGCTCAAAGAAATTTACGAACAACCCAAAGCGATTCAAGACACCTTCCGGGGACGTCTGCTGGCCGAGGAGGGCATTATCCGCATGGAGGGCCTGGACCGCATCCGCGAGCAGTTGCTGGGCGCAGACCGCATCTTGGTGGTGGCTTGCGGTACGTCTTGGCACAGCGGCTTGGTGGGCGAGTACCTCATTGAGGACCTGGCACGCATTCCGGTGGAGGTGGAGTATGCGTCCGAATTCCGGTACCGGAACCCGGTGCTGAGCGCACGGGACGTCGTCATTGCCGTTTCCCAGTCGGGCGAAACTGCGGACACCTTGGCGGCCATTAAATTGGCCAAGGAGGCCGGCGCCACCATCTTTGGCATTTGCAACGTGGTGGGCAGTTCTATTGCACGGGAAACCCACGCAGGCGCATACACCCATGCGGGCCCAGAAATTGGGGTGGCGTCCACCAAGGCCTTCACGGCTCAGGTGACGGTATTTACCCTGATGGCCCTTTGGCTTGGCAAGGAAAAAGGCACCTTGGACCCCCAGCGGTACACGGAATTGTGCCACGAGCTAGCCGGTATTCCAGACAAAATTGCATCGATGTTGGAGAGCGACGCCCAGACGGTGGCCATCGCCCACAAGATCAAGGACAGCGCCAACGCCCTTTACCTGGGCCGGGGGTACAATTTCCCCGTCGCTCTGGAAGGTGCGCTGAAACTAAAAGAAATCAGCTACATCCACGCAGAAGGGTACCCTGCCGCAGAAATGAAGCACGGACCTATTGCCTTGATTGACGAGCAAATGCCCGTCATCGTCATTGCCCCCAAAAGCGGACACTACGACAAAATTGTCTCCAATGTGCAGGAGGTTTTGGCCCGCAAAGGCCAAATTATTGCCATTGTAGACGAAGACGATACGGAGATTCGTTCCATGGCCAAAGACACCATCGGCATTCCGCCTTCGTCGGAGTGCTTGTCTCCGCTGTTGACCACCATTCCCTTGCAGCTCCTAAGCTACCACGTAGCCGTATTGCGCGGTTGCAACGTGGATCAGCCCCGGAATTTGGCCAAGAGTGTGACGGTGGAATAGTGTCGAACGGGGGTGATTTGGTGCCCCTGTGTTTTCAATGGTTTGATGCGATTTGGATCATCGTCAAAAAGGTTTGGCAGCCTGGTACTAAAATCCAGTCTATCCACAGCCCTCATTGAGCAGGGTGATGTCAAAATCATTTGGAACCGGAATGGTTTTGATGAAATTCAACCAGTCCTTCTCCAATTGCTCCACGGGGAATCCATAAATGGACTGGAACTTTTCAAAGCCACCTGACCAGAGCAATTTCATTTTTTCAACGCCATATTTTTCGTATAAATACTTGAAAACACCAGCACTTTGTATATAGGCGATCACGTCACTTTTTATGGCTTGGTTGTCAAAGTCGTTGATCAAATTATCCAAGGAGAATAGTTTCTTTTCACGCTGGTAGTATGCGTTAATGGAATACATCGGGTTGTCGTAATGGCAGTAATTGTCGGTATAGGTTGCTCCGCCTTCATCCAATAAGCGTGACTTTGTAGGCCCCCACGTTTCGTACGAAATGAGGTGGAATACTTCGTGCTTAAACTGAGGACGAATAGCATCGTTGTAAACAAAAAAAACGAGGTCGTGACCTTGGGCAGCTCCTCCTTTTATCTTATACCCCATGACTTTCTGCATTTCCTCTTTGCTGTCAACCGCCAATAAATAGATGCCTTTGTTGTAGGAAGGGATAGAAAGTACAGAGAGAATCTTGGCAAAAGCTAGGTCTAATTCTTTTTGCATTTCTTCCAGGTGATTGGAAGCATACGAATTGTCTTTGAAATAAATTCGAAACGAGTTGTGGTTGACCGAAGTGTAAGGGATAGAATCGTTGCCGATAAAACCCAAAACATACGAAGAGGGTTGTCTAAAAAGAACGTGTTGCGAAAAAACCTCTTGGTAAGAAGTGATTAAGAGAAGGGCAGTGAGCAGCAAGATTCGCATAGGATGTGGCCAAGTTTTGTCCAGTTAAATGCAAAATTTGTTAGGCTTTCAAAATGAAAGGCGTCGAGAAAAAAATCAATCGAAGAAGTAGAATCTCCTTATGGCACTTCGAAAATCATGCCAAGGACTGCGTTCATGGGGTTAAATGATTCAATGGAGAACGAAGGAAATGCGGTAAATGTTGCCCGCAAATTCCAAGGTGTAGATACCAGGCTGTAACCCGCTGGGCAACCACCGGGTGGCTCCTGCTTGCAGCAGCTCCTCCGCGACGCAGCGGCCCGCGCCATTCCACAGCCTTGCGGTTGTAGGCTCCGGTAATGGCGTTTTCCAAGAAATGGAGCCCTTACTTGGATTTGGATAAGGAGTGTAGGACGTTGAGCGTTCGTCCAACCCGATGTTGTTGATGACGGTCAAGACCGCCGCGGAAGAACTGTCAAGGCAGTTGCCGGTTTGTTGCATGCATCGGATCCGTGCTTGGTCCCAGGTCAAGGGGAGGTTGCTCAGGGTCAATTGGTTGGTGTTGAATCCGGCAGCGCCCGAGTAAAGCGAAGCCGGTTGCCATCCGTTGCCGGTATCTGCCAACCACGTAAACGCAGCATTGGGGTCGTCCGATGCAACGGTAAACGAAGCAGACCCGTTGATCACCGTAGAGGCAGAGGAAGGTTGGGTAGAGAAGTTACCGCAAACGTTTAAAATGGCAGGTGCTGTGGTGTCTCCGCAGGTTCCGGAAGAAACCAGACAGCGGTAGCTGCGTCCATGAAGGGCCATGCTAAGGCTTGCGATTCCGAGCGTTGACGTGGTTGCGCCGCTGTACGGTGCAGAATTGGTCAAATTGGACCAGGCTCCGTTGTTGGATTCCTGCCATTGGTAGGTCGCATTCCCAGATGATGAAGTGGTTTGGAACGAGGCATTGGACCCCACGTTGCCTTGAAATGCGCTGGGCTGGCCGGTGATGCTCAAGTCACAACCCGCGTAAAGCGAACCAATTTCAGCGGGTGTCAGTACGCGGTTCCAAATGCCCAAGTCGTCCAAACTGCCTGCGAAGAAGCCCCCTCCCACGCCCCGACCGAACCACAACGGAAGCGTGGTTTGGACCGCCCCGGTGTGGGGATAGGTGGCTGTGGCAGCTTGTACCCCATTGATGTAGAGCGTCATGGAGCCGCTTTGAAAGGTGGCTACCAAATGGCTCCACGCCCCTGCGGTGTAAGTGGCCTGTGCCCAGGACCAAGCGGCACCTTGCTTGTTGGTGCCGTACTGGATTCCGTTGGTGGTATTGGTCTGAAAATTCCAAATGAAATTCCCGTTGGTCGTGGTACCGTGCATCAAGGCTACTCCGTATCCTTGAGCGGGTCGGTTCATCCAAAAGGAAACGGTGAAATTCGACGTCTGCCCAAATTGAAAGGAAGGGGTGCTGCACTGCATGTATTGGTTGGTACCATTGAAGGAAACAGCTGCATTGGGCGTACCGGTGCGGTCAGCAGCAGGAGTGGCGCCGTAATTGGTGAAGTGGTTGACGTTTGTGGTAGCGTCATTGGGGGAGCCGTTGGTGAACCCCCACCAAGAAACCATGCCGACGGTGGGCACGTAGGAGGGAATTTGAGCAAAAACACGTACGGATGCCGTCAGGGCCAATACAAACACCAAGGAAGTGCGAAGGGTAGGGAATTTCATGCCTTTGAGGGAGAATTTAGGTGAAAATAGGGCTTTTCAGGGAATGTTAACCGCATAGGCGATTCCCGCTGGAGGTCGACTGGGGCAGAATTGCGGCGGGTCCGATGCGAGTAATCCATCTGAAAACGTTCGGGTATCTAGGGGTTTTTTTGTTCCAAAGGGTACGTATAGTTACCGAATGGCAACCGGGTTGAAGGTAATTGAGAACATTCATTTGGACCGCCACTTGGGTTTTTCGTTCAGCTTCGTATTGAAGCATTTTCGCGGTGGAATAAGGTTGCGGCTCTATTTTCCCCATCCACATAAGGAAATGCGGCCCGGCCGAGAAGAGCAACAGGTTGGTTTTACCATCGGGACATTCTCCGTTAGGCTGGGGGATCCAGGGTAATTTCAAAGATCAATGTGCCTGTTTGGTTGAACCGGTCGCAGCTCGTTAAAGAGAGGAGGAGAATAAATAGCGCGAAAATTCGAGAGTTTTTGATAACCATTGGATTGGCGGATTTCCATTTGGAATAAATATAGAAATTTCGGTACAATTTATAGCCAGTAAATTAGAGGACTGAGGATTCTTACTTATCTTCACTACACCAAAACCAAGTGCCATGCGAACTACTTTAGTGCTTTTTTTACTTGCTGTTTCTTTGTTTTCTCCAGCCTTCGGCCAAAGTGAACCAAATAGCTTGGAGACGAATCCTGTTACACCTATGGTTTCTGACACGGTGAGGCTTGTTGAAATGCGTGGGCCTGACGCCGTTTTTGTGGACGGGGTAAAGCTTGGGTCTGCCTCAACCGGTGAGCTGAAAGGCATTGATATCCGCTGGGGGTGGTCTGTAGTTTCGGACGATGGTACGTTCTTTTTGAACCCCATCCTTTTTAACGATTGGCAGAATGTTACCCTAAGACCTATGCCGGCCTCTTTTTCTGTTCATTTTCCCCTCAAAGTCAAGGAAAAAGGAGCCATGACCCAATTGGGGTACCAAACCTTTTATTCGGCCTCTGAAGCGCCTTGGGT
>JBIIBX010000019.1:0-15014 GCA_044239185.1 Schleiferiaceae bacterium
CATTATTATGGAACCAGCCTAGATTATCGTAGGATTTTTCGTTCTTGGAACTATTTTGGCATTCAAGGCAACCCCTTTGTGAATGGAGGATTAGGTTACGTTTACCGTTCCGTAGCCCTACACAACCACGAGCCAATGGTCCACGTGGGGGCGGGTTTAACGACCTGGATAAACAAGCGTATGGGAATTACCCTTTCGGGGACTGGAAACATTGGGACGATTCACGTTTACCGGGGATATACGAGCTTTATTCAAGCCAATGGTTACCTGACCTACAGGATTTAAACAACTTTGCAGTAACCTCACCTGATAGATTTCCGCTCGTTCCCCAAAAATAACATCCCGAACCGCTCGAGGCACTCTCTTGACCTGCGGATTTTACTGATTGAACTGGTTCATGGCCGTCGCCGCGCCTGCCAACACAAATGTTTCCAAAAGTTTGATGGAGCGCTCCAGTCCTTCGCGGACCGGGGTCTTTTGATCGTCGCTCCAGCGGCCTAAAACAAAGTCTACTTGGTGCCCTTTGGGAAAATCGGCTCCGATCCCAAACCGGAGACGGGGATAATCTTGGCGGCCCAGTACTTCTTGGATGCTCTTGAGTCCGTTGTGGCCTCCGTCGGAGCCCCGCAACTTGAGCCGGGTGGTCCCGCAAGGCAGTGCGAGTTCGTCCACCACCACCACCAAATTTTCCAGGGGGATCTTTTCCGCTTCCATCCAGTACCGAACGGCTTTGCCGCTCAGGTTCATGAAGGTATTCGGTTTGATTAGGACGATGGTCCGGCCTTTTAAAGCGATTTGGGCCCGGTCCCCGTATCGGTCCGGGCTAAAACGCGTAGTGGACGCCTGAGCCCAGGCGTCCACTACGTCGAATCCAATATTGTGGCGTGTTCCAGCGTATTCGCTGCCCGGATTTCCCAGGCCAACGACCAGGAATTTCTTCACGCCTTGCATGCCGATTAGGCCTCAGCCTCTTCGGTCTCCTCTTCTTCGGTTGCTCCCAGAACCACGTTACGGGTGGTCTTGATGGTGGCAATAACGCCAGAATCTTGCGTCAAAATCTCGAAGGGCTTGCCTTCTTTGATTTGGTTAACGCGCAAAGACTCGCCAATTTTTAGGGCGGTTACGTTGTGCTCGATGGCTCCAGGAATTTCGCTAACGAGTCCTTTAACCTTCACTTTGCGCATAACAATCTTCATCTTACCGCCCAAGCGAACACCCGCAGCGTTACCGGTCAATTGCACAGGAACCTCAACGGTAACGGGCTTGCCAGGAATTACTTGGATGAAGTCGATGTGGTTCAACGTGTCTTTCAAAACGTCGAACTGCATGTCTTGGATAACGGCTTCGTACTTGGTGCCATCCAACTCGATGACGGCCATGTTGACTTCCGGCACGTAAACCAGGCTGCGGAAGCTCAAAATCGGAGCGGAGAAATGAATGGGAGCTTCGCCACCATAGATCACGCAGGGAACTTGGCCTTCGGCGCGAAGGGCTTTGGCAAACTTGGTGCCCATTTCGGTGCGGACGGTGCCTTGGATGTGAACGGAATTCATGGAATGGAAATTAACGGTGTTTTTACATCAAAAAATGCCCACTGATGGATTCGTGGGAGTGAACGGCGCGCATCACAGAGGCAAAAAGCGGCGCCACGCTAATTACCCGAATTTTAGAGGAAGCTCGTTTCAGCGGAATGGAATCGGTAATAACCAATTCGGACATGGCTGAATTTTCGATTTTTTCAATGGCATCTCCGGACAAGACTCCGTGGGTGCAGTAGGCACGAACGCTTAAAGCGCCCTTTTCCATCAACATGTCAGCGGCCTTGACCAAGGTGCCTCCGGTGTCGATCATGTCGTCCACCAAGATGACGTGGCGGTCTTTTACCTCGCCAATGACCGTCATTTTATCGATGATATTGGCTTTTTTGCGCTGCTTGTAGCAAATAACGACCTCTGCGGCCAATTTGCTTCCGTAGGCATTGGCCCGCTTGGAGCCGCCCATGTCTGGGGAGGCAATGGTCAAGTTTTCCAATCCCAAGGCTTCCATATCGGGAAGAAACAAGGAGGAAGAATAGAGGTGGTCTACCGGCACTTCAAAGAAACCCTGGATTTGGTCTGCGTGCAGGTCCAACGTCATAATGCGCGTTGCTCCCGCCGTTTCCAGCATTTTCGCTACCAACTTGGACGTAATGGGCACCCGTGGCTTGTCCTTGCGGTCCTGGCGGGCATATCCAAAATAGGGAAGAACAGCGGTGATGTGCTTGGCCGAAGCGCGCTTGGCAGCGTCGCACAACTGCAGCAATTCAAAGAGGTTGTCGCTGGGAGGATTGGTGGACTGGATCAGGAAAACCCGGCCCCCACGAACGGTTTCTTCAAACGAAGGCAGAAACTCGCCATCGGCAAACTGGGTAATCTCCACCTTGCCCAAAGGCTGGCCGTAGGCATCTGCGATGCGCTGAGCGAGCTCGTGGGTCTGGCGTCCAGAAAACAGCTTGGCGATGGGTTCCATCCTTTTTTGTTTTGTTCGGGGGTGCAAATGTATGAAATTTTTGTTTTACTTTTGCCCTCTCAACACCAGCCCAGGTGGCGGAATTGGTAGACGCGCACGACTCAAACTCGTGTACCTCTGGTGTGCGGGTTCGATTCCCGCCCTGGGCACAAACTTCTCTCATGACGAAGCAAGAGCGTTATGACCGGACATACCTCCGGATGGCCCGAGAGTGGGCCTCGCTCTCGCACTGTGCGCGACGGCAGGTCGGCGCATTGATTGTGAAGGGCCGCATGATTATTTCCGATGGATTCAACGGTACCCCAACGGGGTTCGAGAATCCGTGCGAAGAAGATACCGGAGATACAAAATGGTATGTGCTTCACGCAGAGGCAAATGCGATCTTGAAGGTGGCAAACTCCACCCAAAGTTGTGCCGGCGCCACATTGTACCTCACCATGAGTCCATGCCGGGATTGCAGCAAGTTGATCCACCAATCCGGAATTGTTCGGGTGGTCTATGCAGACAACTACAAAGACACCACCGGTTTGGACTTTTTGGCCAAGGCGGGGGTGGAGTTGC
The DNA here is from genome assembly GCA_044239185.1 of Schleiferiaceae bacterium. Taxonomy (GTDB): domain Bacteria; phylum Bacteroidota; class Bacteroidia; order Flavobacteriales; family Schleiferiaceae; genus CAMDTE01. The sequence goes on from JBIIBX010000019.1 coordinate 3,070, forward strand.
ACCACTTGCCTTTTGACGGGCTCGATTCTCCCGCAGAATAACCATGGGTACATCCAGTAAGAAGAGCGCATCGTTGGCTCGTTGGGTGGGCGTGTCGGGTTTGTTTTTGGCCCTTGGCGTAGCAGCTGGAATTTGGTTGGGCAACCAAGGATTGAGCTGGAGCAACGGCCCCGAAGACCGGGCAGCGCAGAAATTCAAAGAATTTATAGGGATCGTCTCCGAGGACTACGTGCGCCCCGTGGCGGTTGACTCTTTGATGGAGGTTACGTTGAATGCGGTTTTGGGCCGGCTGGACCCCCACTCCGTCTACTTACCGGAGAACGAGGCCATTCAATTGGAAGAAGAATTGGCTGGGCGCTACGAGGGGATTGGCATTGAATACCGCATGGTGCGGGATACGGTGGCCGTGGTTGCCTCCCGCGGTCCGGCGCGTAAGGCGGGACTTCGTCCGGGAGACCGTTTGTTGGCAGTGGATGGTATTTCCATCGTAGGGTGGCCTACAGACAGTTTGGCCGGAGCCTTGAAAGGCCCTGCCGCATCGTCCATTGCCCTCGAAGTATGGAACCCCGCGGCCCAAAGCCGAAGAACGGTGAAAGTCAAGCGCGCGGCCATTGCGGTTCCCAGCATCCGCGCAACCCGGTTGGATTCCGGCGCCGTTGGGTACATCCAGATCATGCGTTTTGGCGAGCATACGGCAGGCGAGGTCCGGTCTGCTCTGCGCCAATTGCGCCAGGAACGACTGGGCCAATTGGTTTTGGATTTGCGCGGAAATGGAGGGGGATTTTTGTCTGCAGGGGTAGCCGTGGCCGATGAATTTCTGGCCCAAGGAAAAATCATTGTTTGGACCCAAGCCCGCGGAGAATCCCCTGTTTCAACCGTAGCCCAACCAGGAGGCTTGTGGGAACAGGGCAACGTGGTGGTCTTGGTGGACGGCGAGACCGCTTCTGCTGCGGAAATCGTTGCAGCTGCGCTGCAAGACAACCGCCGTGCGCAGTTGGTAGGGCAGACGACTTTTGGAAAGGGCTTGGTGCAGGACGAACGGGTGCTGCGCGACGGCTCCCGCTTGCGGTTGACGACAGCGGTTTACCTGACGCCGAAGAAGCGCAACATCCAGCGCTTGAACCGGTCCGGTGAATCCAGCAGCATCGGTGGAATTCAGCCCAACCGCGTGCTTTCTATGGATTCGGTGTATGGCCCGCATTGGTTGGCCTCCGTGCGCGCCATGGCACCTTTTGACGCCTTGACGTTCTCCTGGGCCGAACAAGACCGCCGACGGGGCGTCGCTGACATTTGGGTGTCCGACGAGCGTTTGTGGGAATTTTTGGAAGCTGCTGGCCTGGCGGACCGCATAGATGCCATGACCGAACAAGAGGTGGAATGGATTCGGTTTGCCTTAACCCTGGCGCAGGTTCGCTACCAGAAAGGCGAGCAGGCGTGGTTGCAGGTGCTCCTCTCCCGCGATTATGCCGTGGATACAGCGGTGGATCTGTTGGTGCAGTAAGTCGATAAGAACAAGATTGTGTTGGGGCTACCCTGCAAGCGGTAACGCTCCTCAACAGACAAAACCCGATTTAGTGGGCATAAAAAAAGCCGCCCGGAGGGCGGCTCTTAGCGTTGTGCAGTGCTGGATTATTCAGCAGCAGCCTCAGCGTCGGTAGCAGCAGCGTCAACCGTAGTGTCAGCAGCAGCAGCGGCAGTGTCAACAGCCTCAACAACTGTGTCAACAGCCGTTTCGTCGGTGGTTGTTTCTTCGGCGCCATTGCAAGCAACCAGAGCTACCAGAGCGAAAGCGCTCATAAAGAAGGCAACTTTTTTCATTTTTGTTTTGTTTTTTTGGGTGAGTTAAGCTCGAAATCCGGGTCAAAGGTAGGAATTTTCAACACTTCAACAAGGGGTGTGAAAAAAAATTTACAATTGTTTTAAGAGAACCTCCATGCTGGCCATTTCCCTGATTTTCGCGGGGATAGCCTCAAAGGGCAGGCGCTCTTGGAGCATGGAGTCGCGGTACCTGAGCGTTGCCGCACCGTCGGCTAAACTTTCGTGGTCCACCGTAATGCAAATGGGAGTGCCCAAAGCGTCCTGCCGGCGGTAGCGTCGGCCAATGGCATCTTTCTCGTCGTAGGCCACCTGGAAGTCGAATTTGAGGTCGTTGAGCAGGCGGTGCGCCAACTCGGGTAGGCCGTCTTTTTTGATCAAGGGCAAAATGGCGGCTTTGGTGGGTGCCAAGGCCGGTGGGAGGTGCAACACGGTACGGACGGATCCGTCGGGAAGGGTTTCTTCGTCGTAGGCGGTAGAAAGGACGGCCAGGAAGAGGCGGTCCAGTCCCACAGAGGTTTCTACAACAAAGGGGATGTACGAAGAATTCGATTCGGGATCAAAAACCTGGAGTTTTTTGCCGGAATGGGTCTCGTGGCTGCGCAGGTCAAAGTCGGTGCGGCTGTGGATGCCTTCCAATTCTTTGAAACCAAAAGGGAATTCAAATTCAATGTCGGCCGCGGCATTGGCGTAGTGGGCCAATTTGTCGTGGTCGTGAAAGCGGTATTTGCCGGCGGGGAAGCCGAGGTTGCGGTGCCACGCCATCCGTTTGGACTTCCAGGCTTCGTACCATTCCATTTCGGTTCCGGGCGCCACGAAGAACTGCATTTCCATCTGTTCGAATTCCCGCATGCGGAAAATGAATTGGCGCGCTACAATTTCGTTGCGGAACGCCTTGCCAATTTGGGCAATGCCAAAGGGGATCTTGGTGCGGCCGGTCTTGTGGACGTTCAAGAAATTCACAAAGATGCCTTGGGCGGTCTCGGGGCGGAGGTAGAGGTCCATGGCACCGTCGGCCACGCTGCCCAATTTGGTGCCGAACATCAGGTTGAACTGGCGCACTTCGGTCCAGTTTTTGGTGCCGCTCACGGGGCACACAATGCCTTCGTCCAGGATGACTTCGCGCACGGCGTCCAGATCGCCGGATTCCAGGGCGGCCACAAACCGCGCCATGATGGCGTCGGCCTTGGACAGGTATTCCACCACGCGGGGGTTGGTTTGGCGGTAGAGGGCCTCGTCAAAGGAGTCGCCAAACCGCTGCGCGGCTTTTGTCACTTCTTTTTCGGCTTTTTGGCGGATTTTCTCCACGTGGTCTTCCACCAAGACGTCGGCACGGTAGCGTTTCTTGCTGTCTTTGTTGTCAATCAAGGGATCGTTGAAGGCATCCACGTGTCCGGAGGCTTTCCAGGTGGTGGGATGCATAAAGATGGCGGAGTCGATGCCGACGATGTTCTCGTTGAGCTGCACCATGGAGCGCCACCAGTATTCCTTGAGGTTGTTTTTCAGCAAGGCGCCGTTTTGGCCGTAGTCGTACACGGCAGCCAGGCCGTCGTAGATCTCCGAACTTTGGAAGACAAAACCGTATTCTTTGGCGTGGGCAATAACCGCTTTGAAGCGGTCTTCGGGGGAAAGACTCATGGGAGAAGGGTTGACCAGTTCGAGGTAAAGAGGCGGACGGCAATGGCCAGCAAAACGATGCCAAAGACCTTCCGCAAAATATGGATGCCGTTTTTGCCAATAAGGTCCGCAATGCGTTTGGAATTCTTCAGAACGAAGTACACCAACAGGGCATTTAAGAAGATGGCAATGAGGATGTTGATGGCGGCAAATTGGCTTTTGATGGAGACCAGGGTGGTCAGGGTTCCGGCGCCGGCCACCAAGGGAAAGGCAATGGGGACAATGCTGGCAGACTCCGGCTCCGCATCGCGGTAAATGCGAACGCCCAAAATCATCTCCATGGCCAAAAAGAACAAGACAAAGGAACCGGCGACGGCAAAGGAGTGGATGTCTACCCCAAAGAGATGCAAGAAGGCGTCGCCAAAAAAGAGGAAAAGCACCATGATGACCACGGAGGCGGAGGTGGCTTTCTCGGATTGGATGTGGCCCACGCGTTCCCGCAGAGAGACAATCAAGGGAATGCTCCCCACGATGTCTATGACCGCAAAGAGGACCATGGTGGCCGAAAGTATTTCTGAAAAGGAGAATCCCATCATGCGCCGCAAAGGTACTTCATCTCCTACCTTTGCACCATGGTAGAAGTGGGAAAAACCATTGTAGCAGAAGAGGTTTTTCGCAACGCATTTGTCTGTGATTTAACTGCTTGCAAAGGAGCTTGTTGCATTGAGGGCGACAGCGGCGCTCCCCTCAGCGACGAAGAATGCGGCATCCTGGAATCCATCCAAGCTGCCGTGGATCCCTACCTCAACGAAGAAGGCCGCGCGGCGCTTCAACGCGAAGGGGCTTGGGTGGTGGACGTGGACGGCGAAAAAGTGACGCCGTTGGTTTCCCCCGGGGGTGCTTGTGCCTACGTGGTTTTTGACCCCAAGGGCACGGCGCTGTGTGCCATTGAGCAAGCCCACCACGACGGGGTCATTGGGTGGAAAAAGCCGCTCTCTTGCCATTTGTACCCCATCCGCGTTACCACCTACCGCGCTTTTGACGCCTTGAATTACGACCGCTGGAAGGTCTGCGACCCTGCTTGCCAACTGGGTGAGGCTCTGAAAGTTCCGGTCTATAAATTCCTGCAAGAGCCGTTGGTCCGGGCCTATGGCCAAACCTGGTACGACGAACTGTGCGAGGTGGCCGAGGTTATCAACAATTCGCCGCCGGACGTGTGAATTAATTTTCGCCTCTGAGGGGCAAAAAGGGCTTGCGGGAATGGAACCGCTTGTGCCCACGGGGCTTTGGTCGATTGTGCCCCTGGGGCGGTTGTTGAAAACTCCGCCCGAATGTTCAAATCTCCCCCTTGCGAGGCCACGAAGGAATCGCAAAATTTGTAGAGCAGAAGTTCATCTGCAGGCCCGCCTGTCCCCTAAACTGAAGTGAATAGTACTGAAAATCAAAAAGTTATCCAAATGCATACGCCGAATCACGACGAACCCATCTTACGAGAAAACCGCAACCGGTTTGTGCTCTTTCCCATTGAGCACCATGACATTTGGAGCATTTACAAAAAGTCCGAAGCGAGCTTTTGGACGGCCGAAGAAATCGACATGAGCCAGGACACCATCGATTGGGAGACGAAGCTCACCGCCGACGAACAGTACTTCATCAAACACATCCTCGCGTTTTTTGCCGCGTCAGACGGCATTGTGAACGAGAACCTCGCAGAGAATTTTGTGAACGAGGTGCAGTACACCGAAGCCAAGTTCTTCTACGGTTTCCAAATCATGATGGAAAACATCCACAGCGAAACGTATTCGTTGTTGATTGACACGTACATCAAAGACCCCATGGAGCGCGACAAGCTGTTCCACGCCATTGATACCTTCGAGGCCATCAAGAAAAAGGCAGACTGGGCTTTGCGCTGGATTTCCTCCCCTTCTTTCGCCGAGCGGTTGATTGCCTTTGCTGCCGTTGAGGGCATTTTCTTCAGCGGGGCGTTCTGCTCCATTTTCTGGCTGAAAAAGCGCGGCCTTATGCCGGGCCTGACCTTTTCCAACGAACTGATTTCCCGCGACGAGGGCATGCACTGCGACTTTGCCGTGCACCTGCACAACCACCACTTGGTGAACAAAGTGCCCAAGGAGCGCATCCAGCAAATCATTACCGAGGCCTTGGCGATTGAGCGCGAGTTCATTACCGAGTCCTTGCCGGTAGATCTGATTGGCATGAACAGCCGCCTGATGGTGAGCTACTTGGAGTTTGTGGCCGACCGCCTTTTGACCGAATTGAAGTGCGACAAAGTTTTCCATTCCGAGAATCCGTTCGACTTCATGGAAATGATTTCCTTGGAAGGCAAAACCAATTTCTTCGAAAAACGCGTGGCCGAATACCGCAAAGCCGGTGTGGGCATGAACGAAGAAACCTCCGTAGATGCCGCCTTCAATTTCGACTCCGAGTTTTAACACTCAACCCTCGCCGATTTTTTTGATTTCCTGAATAAACGAAGTTCCCATGATGCACGTAGCCAAACGAGACGGCCACCGCGAAGAGGTCAAATTTGACAAGATCACCGCCCGAATTCAAAAGCTGTGCTACGGCTTGAGTTCGTTGGTGGATCCCGTTGCCGTTGCCATGCGGGTCATTGAGGGACTGTACGACGGCGTAACCACCTCCGAGTTGGACAACCTGGCGGCCGAAGTAGCGGCCTCCATGACGGTTCGCCACCCCGACTACGCCCAACTGGCTGCCCGGGTGGCCGTCAGCAACTTGCACAAGAACACCACCAAGTCGTTCAGCGAGACGATGCGGGCTTTGTACACGTACGTCAATCCCAAGACGGGCAAGGCCGCTCCCATGGTGGCCGACGACGTGATGGAAATCATTGAACAGAACGCCGAGCGCCTGGATTCGGCCGCCATCTACGACCGGGATTTCAACTACGACTACTTCGGTTTCAAGACTTTGGAGCGCAGTTACCTGTTGCGCATCGACGGCAAAGTTGCCGAGCGTCCTCAGCACATGCTCATGCGGGTGTCTGTAGGCATTCACAAGGACGATTTGGACGCTGCCGTAGAAACCTACAACATGATGTCCAAGGGGCTGTTCACCCACGCCACCCCTACCTTGTTCAACGCTGGAACGCCCAAGCCCCAAATGTCCAGCTGCTTCTTGCTGCAGATGAAGGACGACTCCATTGACGGCATTTACGACACCTTGAAGCAGTGTGCGCGCATCTCGCAGTCTGCCGGAGGCATTGGCTTGAGCATCCACAACATCCGCGCCACCGGGTCGTACATCCGCGGCACCAACGGAACTTCCAACGGCATTGTCCCCTTGCTGCGTGTGTTCAACGACACCGCCCGCTACGTGGACCAAGGCGGAGGCAAGCGCAAAGGCTCTTTTGCCATTTACCTGGAGCCCTGGCACGCCGACGTATTCGATTTCTTGGACCTCAAGAAGAACACGGGCAAGGAAGAACTTCGCGCTCGGGACTTGTTTTTTGCCCTCTGGATTCCCGACTTGTTCATGAAGCGCGTAGAGGAAGATTCAACCTGGACTCTCATGTGCCCCAACGAATGCCCCGGTCTTTTTGACACCTACGGAGCCGAGTTTGAGGCACTCTACCACCGCTACGAGTCCGAAGGAAAGGGCCGCAAGACCATCAAAGCCCGCGAGTTGTGGCAGAAGATTTTGGAAGCCCAAATTGAAACCGGTACTCCGTACATGCTGTACAAGGACGCCTGCAACGCCAAGAGCAACCAAAAGAATTTGGGCGTCATTCGCTCCTCCAACCTGTGCACGGAGATCATGGAGTACACCGCGCCCGACGAGGTGGCGGTATGCAACTTGGCCTCTATCGCCTTGCCGCGTTTTGTGGAGAACGGACAGTTCAACCACCAAATGCTGTACGACGTCACCTACAAGGTGACCAAGAACCTGAACAAGGTTATTGACCGCAATTACTACCCGGTACCCGAAGCCCGCAACTCCAACATGCGCCACCGTCCCGTGGGACTGGGCATTCAGGGATTGGCCGATGCCTTTATCATGCTGCGTTACCCCTTCACGTCCGATGAAGCCCGTGCCTTGAACAAAGACATTTTTGAAACCATCTACTTTGCGGCCCTGAAATCCAGTTGCGACATGGCCAAAGCAGAAGGCAAATACGAGTCGTACGAAGGGTCTCCCATCAGCAAGGGCGAGTTTCAGTTCAATATGTGGGGCGTTAGCGAAGACAGCCTCAGCGGCCGTTGGGACTGGAAGGCCTTGCGTGCAGAAATTGGCCAACACGGCGTTCGGAACTCCCTTTTGGTGGCTCCTATGCCGACAGCGTCCACCAGCCAAATTCTGGGCAACAACGAGTGCTTTGAGCCTTATACCACCAACATCTACACCCGACGCGTTCTGTCTGGCGAGTTTATTGTGGTGAACAAGCACCTCTTGCTGGACCTGGTTCAACTCGGTCTTTGGAACGAGGAGATGAAAAATGCCATCATGGCCAGCAACGGCTCCATCCAAGACATCGATGCCATTCCTGCCAACATCAAGGAATTGTACAAGACGGTTTGGGAGATTTCCATGCGCGACATCATCGACATGGCCGCGGATCGCGGATTGTTTATTGACCAATCCCAGTCGCTCAATCTGTTTGTGGAAGCCCCCAACATGGGCAAATTGACGTCCATGCACTTCCACGCCTGGAAGAAGGGCTTGAAGACGGGTATGTACTACCTGCGCACCAAGGCCGCCTCTCAAGCCATCAAGTTTACGGTTACGAAGAAAGCCGATGAGGCTCCTGCAGTAGCCGAGGCGGGCTTTGTTTCTGCAGCCCCGGTGGCCGCAGCGCCCGTGGCAGCTATTCCGGTGATGGAGCCCGTTGCATCCGCTCCGGTTTACACTTCCGTTGCAGCTCCCGTTGCCACGCCCGTAGCCTCGGCAGTTGGCTATGCCGCAGCGGCACCTGCAGCGGCTGCACCTGTTGCCGTACACACCGAGTTGCCCACCATGGAATTCACGCCGGTGGCCAGCACGGTTACGGAGTATTCGGCCCAAGACGCCATCACCTGCAGCTTGGACGATCCAGACGGTTGTTTGGCCTGCGGTTCTTAAGGAATCATCCTCCTAGAATGAAAAATCCCCCGCGCATTCGCGCGGGGGATTTTTGTTGGGCCCCACTTTCGGAATCGGGCATCCTGCTTTCCGATGTGCGATCGCGTCGGTAGGTCGGCTTACTTTTTGCGCTCTACCACAAAGTCTGCCAGCAAAACCAGGGCTTCTTTGGCGGCATTGTCTGGGACGGAGGCCAAATGACCCACCGCCTCGTCCCGGTAGCGGCGCATGGTGGCTTCGGCGTAATCTACACCGCCCAGGGCCACCACGCGGTCCATGAGGGCTTGTACCCGGTCCGGCCGGTCAGAATCCCGTTTGACGGTGCGGATCATGGCTTTGCGCTCGGAGGCGTCCGCTTTTTGCAGGGCAAAAATCAAAGGAAGCGTCATTTTGTGCTCCTTGATATCGATGCCATGGGGTTTGCCGGTTTGGTCGTACTGGCGGTAATCCAAGAGGTCGTCCCGGATTTGGAAGGCCATGCCGAGCGCTCGTCCAAAGTGGCGTGCGGCCTGTACGGCAGCCTCGTCGGCTCCTACGGAAGACACGCCTACAGCGCAGCAGGAGGCCATCAGGGAGGCGGTTTTTTTCTCGATGATTTCGTAATAGACAGACTCCACAATGTCCAGTCGTCGGGCCTTTTCCAGCTGAAGCAACTCGCCTTCGCTCATGGCTTTGACGGAGGTGCTTACGTGAAAAAGGAGGTCGTGGTCTGCGTGTTCCACGGCCAGAAGTAGAACGCGGGAGAGGAGGTAGTCGCCTACCAAAACGGCGGCTTTGTTTTTCCACAAAGCGTTGATGGAGAAAAAGCCGCGTCGTTCCGGGGAGTCGTCCACCACGTCGTCGTGGATGAGGGTAGCGGTGTGCATGAGTTCCACCAATGCAGCACCGCGGTTGGTCTTCTCCGTGGGTGGGAGGCCCGTTAGACGAGCAGCCAGAAATACCAAGGCGGGCCGGAGTTGCTTGCCTTTTCGCTTCACCAAAAAGCGCAGGATGATGTCCAGCAGGGCAATGGGGCTTTTCAGGGTGTCTTTGAAATGGGCTTCAAAGGCCTTGAGGTCTGCCTGAATGGGCTCGGTGTAGTGTTTCATGGAGAGGGGTTCCGGCTCAGTTGGCTTTGCTCAAGCGGTCGTACGCTTCTTGGATTTTCCGGAATTGCTGCTGGGCCTCCTGGGTGACTTCCTTGCCCATGCTGGCCAGGGCGTCGGGGTGGTACTGCTTGGCGAGCCGGCGGTAGGCTTTTTTGATGTCTTCCGGGGTGGCGGTGCGGTCCAGTCCCAGAACTTGGTAGGGGTCTTCGTGCGGAGCCCGCTGGTAGGATCCGCGGTTGCCCCCTTCGGAAACGTTGTGCAAGGCGGCCACCCGGAGAAAATCTGCGCGGGGTATGCCCAAAAGCCGAGCAATAAGGGCAATCTGGGCCACCTCCCGCGAGTTTGGAATGCCGTCGACTACGGCCAATTCAAACAAGAAGTGCAGCAGCTGCAGCCGCCCGCTCAAGGGCATGTTCTGGCGGATTTGCCCTGCGAGGGCGTCCAATTCTACGTCTGTTCCGACGATTTTTTTAAAGAGGCGGAAGGATTCGTTGGCCTGGTCTTTCCCGAAAAGCCGAACAAAGGAGGTGCGCACGTAGTCCAACTCCCGTGCATCCACGTGGCCGTCGGCTTTGATCACCGAAGCGGCCAAAACCAGAAGGCTGGCGCGGAAATCGGCTTCGGTGGTGATTCGGGGTCCGCTTCCTGGAATGCTCTTGCTTGCTCCGGTACCGGGACCCAACAGATCTGCAACGGCCTTTCCCAAGGCAGCGCCAAATAGGGCGCCGATGGGTCCACTGAGGGCCCACCCCACGCCTCCGCCTAACCAAGTCAACCAACGCATACCGAAGCCCGAAGGTACAACACGCCGGCTGCTGGGGGGGTGAGGGGCGTTAAATTTTGGACGACATCACCATGGCAAACGCCACGATGGCCGCGATCACCAGGAGGATAAATCCAATTTGCAGATTGTTTCGCATGGGTTTGGCGTCGTTGTCCCCTTGGGCAATCCGCGCTCTTTGGGCCAGACGTTCCCGCATGCGGCGCGCATAATCCGATGGGCGTCGGTCGCGGTTGGGGGGGGCTTCTTGGAGGGCAGTCACGTCAGAGGAGGTTTGTAACTACCTCTAAGTTAATGCGTTTTGTTATTTGCGCAAGCAAAAAGGAGATTTATTTTTTGCATTTTTTGCAACCGCGGGAATCCCGCGTCCCCGGTGGATTTTGTACCTTCGGGACATGGCACGTATCCCCCGCGAAACCGTTGACCGCATCCTTGACACCGTCCGAATTGAGGAGGTAATCGGGGAATTTGTGGTCCTCAAGAAGAGCGGTGGAAGCCTCAAGGGATTGAGTCCCTTTACCCAAGAAAAGACCCCCAGTTTTTACGTTTCGCCGTCCAAACAGATTTTCAAGTGTTTCTCCTCAGGAAAGGGCGGGAGTGCCGTGACCTTCCTCATGGAGCACGAGCAATTCACGTATCCGGAAGCGCTGCGCTGGCTGGCCAAGAAATACAACGTCGAGATCCAAGAAGAAGAAGTCTCGCAGGAACAGCAGGCCCAAGACACCGAGCGGGAGAGCTTGCAGCGGGTGAACGACTTTGCAGCGGCCCAGTTCCAAACGTGGATGTGGGAGCATCCCAAGGGCCAGGCAGTGGGCTTGGCGTATTTCCGGGAACGCGGATTTACCGACGACACCCTAAAATCCTTCCAGCTTGGTTTCCACCTGGAAGACCGCGACGCCCTGTACCAGGCCGCGTTGGCCAAGGGGTACCGCCCCGAGTACCTGGAGAAAGTAGGACTGTGTTTCCCCCGCGAAAACGGCCAGTGGGCCGATCGGTTTTTTGGCCGGGTGATGTTCCCCATTTTCTCCCAAAGCGGGCGGGTGCTGGGATTCGGTGGGCGCATTCTGCGGTCCGACGCCAAAGCGGCCAAGTACGTCAACAGCCCCGAGTCCGACCTCTACAGCAAATCCAAAACACTCTACGGTCTGTTCCAAGCCCGCCAGAGCATCGTCCGGGAGAATAAGTGTTTGCTGGTGGAAGGCTACACCGACGTCCTGCGGTTGCATCAATCCGGCGTCACGCATGCGGTAGCCAGTTCGGGCACGGCCCTGACCGTGGACCAAATTCGGTTGATCCGCCGCTACACCGACCAGGTTACCGTTCTGTACGACGGCGACGCAGCCGGCATCCGGGCCTCGTTTCGGGGGATTGACCTCTTGCTGGAGCAGGGCCTCAAGGTGCGGGTGCTTCGCTTTCCCGACGGCGAAGACCCGGACTCCTTTGCGCGGTCCCTCGCTCCGGAAGACCTCAAACAGTACCTGAAAACCCACGAAACGGATTTTATCCGGTTCAAGGCCGAGGTGTTGGCTTCCGACGCAGCGGAAGAC
>JBIIBX010000086.1:0-6494 GCA_044239185.1 Schleiferiaceae bacterium
GCCGATTATGGACCGCCCCACCGTATTTTTTGAGATTATCCAGCGCCGGGGAGCCAAGAGTTTTGGCAAAGGCAATTTCAAGGCGTTGTTTGAGGCCATCGAGCACGAGCAAAGCCTCCGCGGAACCCTGTAATCGTAAACACCAACTGTTTCTCTTGCCCTTGAAACGACGGGGCCGCTCCGCAAGGAGCGGCCCCTTTTTTGTACCCGTCGGCCAAGGCATTCCTCCGGAGGCCATGCGCCCATCGCCCGGACGAAAGGCGCAAAAAAAAGCCCCCCCGTTTCCGAGGAGGCTTTTGGTTTCCCAAAGGGAAGTCGATTACTTCTTCACCAAAGTGATGTCTTGGTTCAAGGTGATTGCACCCAGGTCTGGATCTACCTCGGTCATGGTACCTTTCAAAACAAGGGTAGTCTTGTCAAAAGAAACAATGCCAAAACGACTTTTCATGCCGTCAGCGTCGGTCCAAATCAGGGAGTCCTGACCTACATCGCCCGCTTTTTTAGCCATCCAGGTTCCAGTAATGGACTCGTCGATGTCTTGGGTTTCGTCCAAGAAAGGAACGGCCAAAACACGCACTGTCATTTTGAAAATGGCAGAGAAAGGATTGGTCATGCCCTCATCGCCCAAGGTAAGGTTGACTGCAGAGGTGGGATCAATGCTTTGGTCTGTGATGGACAAAGCGATGCCTCCAACGTTCGCACTTTGGTCGAAATTCGTTACGTTGTAAGAACCGGCCAATTGCTCTTCCAAGGTGGGCTTGGAACAAGAAGTAGTGAATGCGGCCAACCCTACCAGGGCGATCGCAACGTGGAAAAAGTTTTTCTTCATAGTTTCAAAGTTCGGTAAAATTTCGCCAACTCTGTTCACAACTAGCATTTTCTGCAAAAAGTTCTATTACCAGTAAGGCTTTGTGCAAATGCTCATACCACAGGAAATAGAAACGCCCCTCCCGACAGGAGGGGCGTTTTGCATTTGTTCGTGTAGGCAGGGTAGTTTACTGCTCGCGAACGAAACCAAACTGAATGAGCGCATTAACAACTTGCCCTTCAAAGTCGATATTTTGCCGTGTTCGGAGGGTAATAAAATCAGGTTCCAAGGACAAAAGCTCGTACCGAGTGGTGGTACCGTCTACCTGGGTAACAATGACAGAATCCTTTACGGTAGCGTCGCCCTCCTTGACAATCCAGCTCCCAGATCCGCTGTCGTTGAAAGGGAAGTCAATGACTTGGGTGATCGCATTAACGCTCATGGTGGCGCCAAAATTGTAGACAATAGAGCTAGGCTCTGTTTTCGTTGCGTTTACCAGAGTGAAGATGGAATTGGAATCGATGATCTTGTCATCGGCTATTGCAGGCACCATTTGACCACCAAAGTTCACCAACCCATTGGCTACAATATCGTCCACGCGCCATGTGCCTTCCAACTTGTCTGCAACCGTCGGTTTGTCGCAACTGGTCAGTGCACCCAGCACCACCACTGCCATGAAAATTTTTCTAACCATGGACCGAAGATAGCGTTTTGCCTGTTAATTCAAACACGGTGATTTCCGGCCAGATGCCTACCCGACCGGGGAAGGCCAGGTAGCCGAAGCCGCGGTTCACGTAAAGCGTTTTGCCGCTGGAGGTGTCCGTGTAGGCGCCGGCCCACTTGGGGTATTTCCATTTCACCGGACTCCACTGGATCCAGCCGGGAATCTCAATGCCAAATTGCATGCCGTGGGTGTGGCCGCTCAGGGTGAGGCCAATGTTGGCAGGGTGCTTTTTCACCACCGCGTCAAAGTGCGAGGGGTCGTGGCTGAGCAGAATTTTGGGGTGCGCGGGATCCAAACCGGCCAGTGCCTGGTCCAAGTTGCCGTACTGCGGAAAGGGGGGAAGTCCCCAGTTTTCTACGCCTACCAGGTCCAACCGCTGGCCATCCCGCTCCAAGGCCACGGATTCATTGAGCAAGAGGCGCCATCCCAACTCGCCGTGGGTGGCCTTGAGGGCCTCGAGATTCGCTTTTTTGGCCTCGTTGGAGGGCCACTGCCAGTAGTCGCCGTAGTCGTGGTTGCCCAAGATGGAGTACACGCCGCCTGGGGTTTTTTGGGCAATGGCTTGGAAGGCAGAAATCCACGGTTTCATCTCGTCGGCCGTGTTGTTGACCAAGTCTCCGGTGAAAACTACGGCGTCGGCACGGGCATCCAGAAGCTCGTCGATTCCGGCTTGAACCTCGTCGGGGTCCGTGAAGGAACCGCTGTGTATGTCGGAAATTTGGGCAATTCGGTAGCCTTCAAAGGCTTCCGGAAGGCCGGGGAGGAAGACGCGTTGCACCACGGTGCGGTAGGCCCAGCGTCCGCGCAGCACCCCGTGCAAAATGCCCGCAAAAGGAACGGCGGCCAGTCCCCAGGCCACGGTGTGGAGGAATTTGCGGCGTTCGGCTACCTGGCCGGTGACCAAGGAGGCCGGGAACCGGAAGAGGTCTTCCAAAAGGCCAAAGAAGAGGGGGATGAATTTGGGGACGTAGAACAAGACGCTGATGATCATGAACACATGCACGCTGCGTTTCATTCCGTTGGTGTCGTTGTTGGGGACAAACGAAACAACGCCCCACAGGAGGTAGGCATAAATGAGTCCGTGGAAAATCCACCACGCCCGACGGGACCAGCGCCCCCATTCGAGGGCTTTGAAACTGGGATACACGTACAAGTCGATCAGCACGTACAATACCAAGGGAAAAATCAAAAAGAGGGGAGAGCGCATGGGGGAGTAACGTGTAAAGGGAGGAATGGTTTTTGCTGCGGCGTACCTTGCGGTGCAAATGTCGTACCCATATTCAAAGTAGACGTTACGTTGGAAGCCATTCGAAATTCCTTTTCGCAAAAAAAGTTTTGGAAAGGGGCCATCCTGTTGGGAGCGGTCGCTATTTCAGCGCTCACCTTGTGGTACACGGAACGGTTTGCGACGCGGCTGCGGGAGGAAGAAGAGTCCCGCGTGGCCTTGTGGGCGGATGCTACGGCCGCCGTGGTGGACCCCAACTTTTCGGGCGATTTGCAGTTTGTAAACCGCGTTTTGGAAGGAAATACAAGCATTCCCGTCATGCTGGTGGACGAAGAGGGCCGCATCATGGCGTACCGAAACTTGTCTGAACGGCAATCGCGTACGGTAGAAGAGTTGCAAGCCACTTTGGCCCAAATGAAGGCCTATGCGCCTCCCATTTCGGCAGAATTTGCCCCCGGGCAGTTTCAATACGTGTACCGGTCCGAAAGCGTTGTTTTGCATCGGCTCCGCATCTACCCCCGGGTGTTGTTGGGCATTATGTTTCTTTTTGTGTTGCTGGCGTATTGGGCATTTTCGCGCGCCCGCCGGGCCGAACAAGACCGGGTATGGACCGGCATGGCCCGGGAGACCGCGCACCAGCTGGGCACCCCCCTGTCTGCTTTGTTGGGGTGGTTGACCTTGCTCAAGGAGGAGGATATAGCCCCCGCAACCGTGGCCGAGATGGAACGCGACGTCGAGCGGCTGCAGGTGATTGCCGATCGATTCAGCAAAATGGGCACCACGGGGCCGCTGGAACCGGTGTGCCTGCAAAAGTGGCTGACCGACGTGCTGGGGTATTGGTCCAAACGCCTCCCGATTTCCGTAGAAATTCACTGGATCCCCGACGGCCAATCCCATTGGGTGCGCGCCAGTCCGGTCCTCCTCGGATGGATTGTGGAAAATTTGATTCGAAATGCGGTAGACGCCATGGACGGCAAGGGCTTGCTGACGTTTACGATCTATTCCCAGGGAAAAGAAGTGTTTTTGGACGTGACCGACACCGGCAAGGGCATGGCACCGTCGGTGATGCAAAATGTGTTCAATCCCGGCTTCACGACGAAGTCGCGCGGTTGGGGCCTGGGCTTGTCGCTGTCCAAGCGGATTGCCCACGAGCAGCACGGCGGTAAGTTGGTGGTGTTGCGCTCGGTTCCCGGCATTGGAACTACGTTTCGGCTTGCACTGCGCGAAGTACCCGCTCCTAGTTCTGTCTCCGCGTAATGGGTGAGACGGCGGTAGGGAAGGATTCGCAAGAAGCGTTCGCAGGCGCTGCGCAGGAAGGAGCTCCCGGGCCGAGGTGGTCCTTGTACCTGCACATTCCTTTTTGCCGGCAGGCGTGCACCTACTGCGATTTTCACTTTTCTACCCAACTGGGCCAGCGCGATGGGGTGGTAGCCGCTTTGGTGGCAGAGATCCGGGCGACGGCAGCCGCGGCAAATGCCCAAGACCGTCGTTTGGTCACGGTGTATGCGGGCGGTGGAACCCCGTCCGTTTTGACCGTTCCCCAGTGGGAGCGCATAATGGACGCACTACGCGCAGGATTTAGCTGGGACGCCGGTGCCGAGGTAACCCTGGAAGTGAATCCCGAGGACGTCTCGGAGGCCAATCTACAAGCATGGCGACGCCTGGGTTTTAACCGGTTTTCGATGGGGGTGCAAACGTTTGACGACCGCGATTTGCAGGCGTTGAATCGTCCGCACACCGGCGCCCAGGCCGTGGAGGCTCTGCGCAGGGCTCAGGACGCGGGCTTCACCAACCAAAGCATCGACTTGATTTACGGCCTCCCTTTTGGAAATTGGGAAAAAACGTGGGAGACGGCGTTGGAATTGAACATTCCGCACCTCAGTGCCTATGCCTTGACAGTGGAGCCCAAAACGGCTTTGCATGCGGCAGTTCGGAAGGGGTCGGTTCGCTTGCCCGAAGACGGAGCCGTGGCGGACCAGGCGCGGTTGCTGCGGGCAGCGGCCCGCGCAGCGGGCTGGAACCCCTACGAAGTGTCCAATCTGGCCCAACCCGGCTGGGAGGCCGTCCACAACCAGCGGTACTGGTCGGGGACCCCGTACTACGGCCTGGGCCCCGGGGCCCACGGCTTTGACGGCCGCTGGACGCGTACCGCAAATGTTTCGAACAACGCGGCCTACACCCGGCATTGGGCTGGGAAGCGGTTGGAGTCGGATCCTCCGGTCCAGGAGTCCGAGCGTCTCACCCCCTCCCAGCGCTGGAACGAATGGGCCCTGACTTCCTTGCGTACCGCAAAGGGGTTGCGGTGGGAGGACATGCCGCAGGAATTGCGTGCGGGTGCCTCGGATTGGAAAAGCCAGTCGTTTGAGGTGCTGAAGCAGGCCGAGTCCCGCGGCTGGGTGGTCCCGTTGCCCAACGGTGCGGGCTGGGCTCCCACCGAGGAGGGCTGGTTGTGGTCGGACGCCTTGGCGGAATCGCTTTTTATCGTGTAATTTCGGGGGATATGGATCGTTTGGCGCAAAAAATGGTCTTCCAATGGGGAGGTCGGTCGGTGGAAATTTCGCCCGACGGCGGCGTGGACTGCAGCTTGCGTTTCACGGATGCACCGTGGGGCGGTCGGGCGTGGTACGTGCCGCCGATGGCGCGGAATCCCGTCCGGTGGGACGAATGGGTGGGGTCGGTTGAAGCAGGCGGAAGCGTCAATTTCATGGACTTGGCGCTCAATCCCCACGGGCAGGGCACCCATACGGAATGCCTCGGCCACATCACCCGGGACCGGGTGGATCTTCCGGTAGCCGAGCAACCTGCGTGGTCGCTTTTGGTGCTGGCCACGGTGGAGCCGGTGGCATTGCCCAACGGGGACAAGGTGGTGGACCGAGCGTCGCTGCAAGCCGCTTTGGAGAAAGCCGGCGGGGAAGGATGGCACCTCGAAGGTGCGGCCGTGGCGGTTCGCACGGGGGCGCAAGACCGGGACCGGATTCAGCGCCAACATTCCCGTGCCAATTCGCCGTATTGGACGCCGGAGGCCATGCAGTGGTTGGTTGCCCAGGGGGTGTCTTCCTTGTTGGTGGAAGAACCGAGTGTGGACCGCGAAGAAGACGGGGGTGCCTTGGAAGCCCACCGCATTTACTGGGGAATGCCTGCGGGAGAGACGGACGTGGCTCTGGCCACCCGTTCCCATGCGGTGCTGACGGAATTGGCGTTTTTTCCCGATCGCTGCCCAGACGGGTGGTGCCTCTTGAATTTGCAGCTGGCTCCGCTGGCCAACGACGCGGTGCCGTCGCGCCCGCTCTTGTTTCCGCTGCCTCAATGAACCAAATGAAGCCAACGGAAGAGTCGGATAAGAATACCGGGTGGAACACCCCAACCAAACATTGTACCTTTGAAGTCTATGTGGGATCGAATTGCTGAGTTTTTGTTCCGCAACCGCAGGTTGGTTGTAGGTTTTTGGGTGGTGTATGTGCTGGTTATGGCGTTATTCACCACCCAGTCCAAGGTTTCGTTCAAATTCCTCCGGATGCTTCCGGAAGACGACACGGTCCATGTGGCCTACGAACAGTTTAAAAGCGAGTTTGCGTCGGCCGGCAATGCGGTCGTTTTGGGCGTGAAGGACGTCGACTTTTTTCGGCCGGGTTTGCTCAACGAATGGCGGGAATTGGCCCTTCGCTTGGAAAAACGCCCCGAGGTAAAAGCCGTTCTGGCGGTTCACAATGCGGTGGATTTGGTCCTCCCGGACTCCG
>JBIIBX010000087.1:0-6488 GCA_044239185.1 Schleiferiaceae bacterium
GAAACGACCAAATCCACCTCCAGCCGGGCTTTCAAACCGCTGGCCACGCCGAAGAGGTGGCAACTGCCCTGCGCAGCCATTCCGCCGTTGCCCAGGTGTGGACGCGCGACGAACTGATGCGCGGCACCCATGCGGACGAACAACTCCGCTACAACGGACTGGACAGCCGCAGCGGGCAGGTGTTTTACGCGTTCAAGCCAAGCTATTTGAATTACAGCCCTACCGGTACCACCCACGGTTCCGGCTATGCGTACGACACCCATGTGCCCCTCATTTTCTTCGGAGCAGATGTCCCCGCCAAAGAAGTTTTTCGCAAAGTGGCCGTCAAAGATTTGGCCCCCACTCTGGCCCATGTCCTCGGCACCGCGTTGCCCAACACCTGCACCGGCGTACCGTTGGAGGAAGTGGTCAAGAAGCGTCGGTTGGAGGGCCTACCTGCTTTGCCAGAAGGCCAAAACCGCAAGGCGGAGCGTTCTAAAAAATAGGGAGAACAGGAATTAAAAAGCGGTCAACTCCTGAGGAAGGCCGCAAACGGGAATCGGTTCCATTTTGTGCCGGTTGGCACGGTGGTACCGCATGAAAATACCCCAAACTTCGCGCTGCCGGTCGGTCCAATTTGCCTGTTCTTCTTGATTTCCAGCCTCGTGGTGCGCCATGGCCCATTCCAACTCGGGGTAGGTGGCGCCAATTTGGTCCTCGTCGGAACGGTCGTCGTGCCACAATCCGTCCGTAGGCGGTGCGTTTAAAATGCTGGCAGGAACTCCGACGTGTGCGGCGAGTTGGTACACCTGCGTTTTGGTGAGGCCGGCAATGGGGCTGAGGTCTACCCCGCCATCGCCGTACTTCGTGAAAAAACCGATGCCAAAGTCTTCCACCTTGTTGCCGGTGCCTACGACCAGAGCGCCGCGGGTTTGGGCAACGGCGTACAGGGTGGCCATGCGCAGGCGGGAACGCGTGTTCGCAAGTGCCAGAAATGGGGGCTCCTCGGGAGAAAGGGCGGCAGCAGTGGCCTCGTAAACAGGAGTTAAGTCGATGCGAATGCCGTGAACGTCTTTGTGCCGACTTTGCAGGGCCCGGATGTGCTCCCAGGCCCGGTCCACGTGGTTCGCCGGCTGCAAAATAGGCAGTTCCACGCAGGTGGTGGGCAAGCCGGTTCGCGCGCAGAGGGCGGAGGTCAACGCGGAATCTACGCCGCCGGAAATTCCAACCACCCACCCGCGGGTGCCTGACCGCTGCGCATACTGCTGCAACCAATCGACGATAAAGGCCGTAACTTTGTCCTCCATGAGAAGCACAAAGGTACTGTGGATTGCGTTGGCGGGCACCGTGGCGTGCACGTCGGAAAATGCGCTGGCTCCCCAACCGGAAAAAGACCCGCGGGTAAACGTTCATCCGGCGTATACCGACTTTTTCTCGATTCAACCCGACGACTGGGAAGCCCAAATGCCCGGCTTGCAAAAAACCTATGCGCCCTTTTTTGAGTCGCTCACGCCCGCTCAATTTGTTCAGCTGGTGAACGACCCCGAGTTGCGGGGCCTGCACGAGGATGCCTTGCTGGCATTTCCGGACACGGCGGTGCTTTCTGCCTCTCTTCGGGGAGGATTTGCCCGGTACCGCACCCTGTTCCCCGGCGGGAATTCTTCGCATAAAACCCGGGTATACCCCTTTATCAGTTACCTGGACCCTGGCTTTTATCCGCCTTTGGTGGTAGACAGTTCCTATGTCTTTTTGGCCCTGGACCACTATTTGGGCGCCGACCACCCCGCCTACGCCCAAGACCCCGCCTACCTGGCCTACCAACGCGAACCCCGCTTTGCGGTGCCGGCCCTTTTTCAACAACTGGCTGCCGCCAAAACCGCTCTTCCCGAGGGCAGTTTTACCCTGCTGGACCAAATGGTGTACTGGGGGAAATTGGCGTGTTTTGCAGAGGCGTGTTTGGGAGAAGACCAGGCCCCCAACCTCTTCCCCTACACCCCGGAACAGTGGAAATTTTGCCTGGAAAACGAGGCCAATCTGTGGAAGTTTTTCATCCAAAACCGACTCTTGTACGCCACAGAAATCGACGTAGAACGTCGGTTTATTCAACCCGCCCCTTTCAGCAAAATGCAAACGGCTCAGGACCAACAAATTCCTGGTATGGTGGGGCGTTGGCTGGGGTACCGAATGGTTCGGTCCTATTTGGAAAGCCACCCCGATACCGACTGGTCCGCCTTTTTGCAAGAAACCGACAGCCGTTCTTTGCTTAGCGAGAGCAAATACCGCCCTTAGCCTATTTTCCGCACGATTCCTTCATTCCCTACCCCATGGCCCACCAATCCGACATCCATTTGCACATTTCCTTGGACGAAAACAAGGTAGCTGAGACCATTCATTGGACGGCCGAAGACGGTGGCGTGAAGAACGAGTCTGCCCATGCCTTCCTACTCAGCCTGTGGGACGCGCGAAGCAAGGACACTTTGCGCATTGACCTGTGGACCAAGGACATGGAAATGGACGACATGAAACGTTTTTTCCACCAGACCTTCTTGTCCATGGCAGACAGCTACGACCGGGCCACGGACGAAAAAGAAATGGCCGAGGATATCAGGGATTTTGCACGCTACTTTGCGGAGCGTCAAAAATTGGGATAAGCGACTCCAGGTAATCCAGCAAGGCATCTCTTCCTTTTCCGGTCTCTGCGCTGGTCAGGAAACACGGCGGACATTCCTCCCAAAATTCCAACAATTTGCGCTGGTAGTTTTCCACCGTTTTTAACTGGGCGGCCTTGGTCAATTTGTCTGCCTTGGTGAACACCAAAGAAAAGGGCAGTTGCCACTGGGCCAGCTGGGCCATAAAATCCAGGTCCAGCTTTTGGGGGGTGTGGCGCGCGTCCACCAACACGAAAATGCACACCAAATTTTCCCGGTTGCGCAAGTAGTGCCCAATCATCCGCGAGAACGTCTCCCTCAGCACCTTGCTCACTTTGGCGTATCCGTAACCTGGAAGGTCAACGAGGTACCAGTGGCCGTCGGAAATGGTAAAATGGTTAATCAACTGCGTTTTTCCCGGACGTTGGCTGACTTTGGCTAAGTCTTTTTGACCGACCAGCCGGTTGATCAGAGAAGACTTTCCAACATTGGAACGGCCGATAAACGCAAACTCAGGCCGAATAGGCGGTGGACATTCCTCGGTACGGGAGCTGCTTTTGATGAACGCGGCCTTCCGCGCACGGCTTAGGTCAGGGCGGGAGCTGCTTGCGCCACTCCGAATGTTTTCTCCAGCCATGCCAATAGGATCTTGTTGAATTCCTCCGGATGTTCCATCATGGGGGCGTGGCCGCATTGGTCGATCCAATGCAACTCGGATTGGGGCAGCAATTCGTTGAATTTGTCTGCCACCTCCGGTGGGGTAACGGCGTCTTGCTTGCCCCAAATGATGCAGGTCGGCAAGTGGAAATTGGGCAGGTCCTCCGCCATGTTGTGCCGGATGGCACTTTTGGAAATGGCGAGGGTTTTGATGGCCTTCATGCGGTCGTTTACAATGGAAAAGACCTCGTCCACCAGCTCTTTTGTGACGACCTGTTTCTGAAAAAAAACGTCGCGAACACGTTCTTCGATGTAGGAATAATCGCCGCGGCGGGGGTAGCTGTTGCCCATGGCACTTTCGTACAGTCCAGAAGAACCAAACAGAACCATGCCCTTGGCCACGCCAGGGTACAATTTGTTAAAAACCAGTGCAATATGACCTCCCAACGAGTTGCCGAGCAACACCGGTGCTTCCAGGTGGAGGTGGTCAATAAACTCCTTCACCCACTTCGTCAGGGACTTGACACCCGTGGTCGCCAACGGAAGCGAGTACAAAGGCAAATGAGGAATCAATACGCGGTATCCCTTTTGGCTAAAAAAGGAGACCTGGTTGTGGAAGTTGCTGATATCTCCCATCAATCCGTGCAGGATAACCAGAGGACTTCCGGTCCCTTCTTCCCAATATTCAAACTCGCCTTCTTGTACAAACTTTTCCATGCAACGGAATTAACCCGGCAAAGATACGGCGAGAATTCAAAATGGGGTTTTAAGGCGGCAAACGTCGGGGCAGCACCCACCAAGGAGGCACCCGTTGGGCGGCTTTTCATTCAATTCAAACACCTGAATCCCATCGTGTTGGAACCAAATGGCAGCAAACACGAGGAGCCAGACGTCGGGACCGCGACGCAAACAGGGGGCAAAGTGGGAAAAGTTATCAACAAAGTGGTAGAAAGTGGTAAAAAGTGGGAGAAGGTGCCTACTTTTGAATTCAATTCTGATTCCCCCCATGGTCAACCTCATCGGAGTATACGAGTGCAAGCTGGACGCCAAAGGACGCGCCCCGCTTCCCGCTGCCCTGAAGAAGCAGTTGGCCGGCCTGTCGGAAGGCGGCTTCGTGCTGAAGCGCTCGGTTTTCAGCAAGTGCTTGGAGCTCTATCCCCTGGAAGAGTGGACCGCCGTCATGTCCCAAGTGGGTCAGCTCAATCGATTTGTCAAAAAACACGCGGATTTTATTCGCATGTTCACCGCTGGCGTTAAACCTGTTGAATTGGACAATGCCGGTCGTATCCTCATTCCCAAAGACTTGATGACGTTTGCCGGTTTGGGCGAAACGCTGGTCTTTGCATCGGCGCCCTTTGGACTGGAAATCTGGGACAAGGACGCTTACGAAAACGTGGTACAGGCATCGGAGGCCGACTTTGGGTCGCTGGCCGAGGAAGTGATGGGCAACTTGAACGAGCGTCGGAACGATGTACCATGATCCTGTTATGCTGCAGGAGTGCATGGAACTCCTTGCGATTCAGCCGGCTGGCACCTACGTGGACGTCACGTTTGGCGGCGGCGGACATTCCCGTGCTCTGCTGAGCCAATTGGGCCCCGAGGGTCGGCTTTTTGCCTTTGACCAAGATCCGGACGCCGCGGCCAATGCTCCGGAGGACCCCCGTTTTACCTTGATTCCGGCCAATTTTGAGCACCTGCAGCGCTTTTTGCGGGCCCACGGCGTCAAGCAGGTGGACGGAATTCTGGCGGATTTGGGCGTGAGTTCCCACCAATTCGATGCTGCCCAACGCGGCTTTTCGCTTCGGGAGTCCGGCCCCTTGGACATGCGCATGAACCCCCAGGTGGGCGTGCCGGTCCGCACCTGGCTGGAGACCGTCGAACCCGGCGATTTGGCGCGGGTATTGGCCATTTACGGCGAGGTCGCCCAGCCCATGCGCGTAGCAAAAGCGATTTTGGCTGCCCGGGACGGGGGACTTTTAAACACAACGGCCGACTTGGTCGCCGCGGTTGAGCCCTTGGCGCCGCGTGGCAAGGGGCACAAGGTATTGGCCCAGGTTTTTCAAGCCTTGCGCATTGAAATCAACCGCGAACTGGCCGTTTTGGAAACCTTGCTGGAGCAAGGACTGGAGCTTCTGGCTCCCCAGGGTCGGTTTGTGGTCATGTCGTACCACAGCCTGGAAGACCGTCGGGTCAAGGTGTTTTTTCGGGAAGGGAAGTTGGTGGGCGAGGCCGACCGCGATTTTTACGGCAACCGGCTGGTTCCCTTTGAATTGATTACCCGCAAAGCTGTTGTCCCAACAGCGGAGGAAGTGGGACGGAACCCGCGGGCGCGAAGTGCCAAACTTCGGGCTGCGGAAAAACTCCGAATTCCATGACCGCGCGCCCCCCGAAAAAGTCGATTTCGGCAGCGGACTTTATCCGAGGCACCATTGTAGGCCACGAATTCGTGCGCAAAAACGTTCCGTTTTTGCTGTTCCTCACGGGACTGGGCCTGCTGGCCATCACCTGCTCCCACCAGGCTGACCGTAAAATTGGGGAAATTCAGACCAAGTCCGCCCAACTCAATCGGCTGGAAAGCCACTACCTGGAAACCAAGGCCGAATTGATGCAATGGGGCCGGGAAAGCCGCATTCAGGAACGGGCGTTGGAGCGCGGACTGGTACCCAGCGGAAAACCGCCCATCAAACTGGAAGTACAACCTGCCGAATGAGCACCGAACGCAACCAATCGGCCAAAATGGCCACGCTGCTCTCCATCTTGATGGGGATTTTGGCGTTGTTGGTGGTGGGGCAGCTGGTGCGCATTGCCGTGGTACAGGGGCCCGAATTGCGCAAGGAACTGGCCGAGCAACGGATACAGATCCGCACGGTGCCGGCCACCCGCGGGAATGTGTACTCCGCCGATGGGCAACTGCTGGTCACGTCCATGCCCCTCTATGCCTTGTACTGGGATGCGGCGGTGGTTTCGCCGGAGCGGTTTGAAGCCCATGCCGCCCATGCGGCTGACACCCTGGCCGACGTACTGGGGCAGCGGTCGGAAGGTGCGTGGTTTGCCTACCTGAGAAAAGCCCACCGATCTGGAAAACGCTACGTTATGCTGGGCCGTTCCGTGCGCTTTACCGCCATGGAGTCCACCAAAGCCTTGGCTTTGTTCAAGGGCGCCGGGCACGAAGGAGGACTGGTGGTGGAGGAAACCCCCAAACGG
>JBIIBX010000088.1:0-6480 GCA_044239185.1 Schleiferiaceae bacterium
AGAGTATTTGGATCAGATTTTGTCTCGAATCACCTTACCGGGTGCCCTTGCGCTCGCCTTTATTGCAATCCTTCCTTCCATGGCGAACATTGCCAATTTGACCCCGCAATGGGCCAATTTCTACGGAGGAACAAGTTTGTTGATCTTGGTTGGTGTAATCCTGGATACCTTGATGCAGATCGAGAGTTATTTGTTGAACAGTCACTACGATGGCCTCATGGATGGCGGTCGCATCAAGGGGCGTAATACCAACGCTTACTAAGATGGCCAAACAAGGTGCTATTGAGCAAGACGGCGTAATCACGGAGAACCTCTCCAACGCCATGTTCCGAGTCGAATTGGAGAATGGCCACCTGGTCACGGCTCATATCTCCGGTAAGATGCGCATGCACTACATTAAATTATTGCCGGGTGACCGGGTCAAACTGGAGCTCTCTCCATATGACTTGTCTAAGGCTCGTATTGTTTATCGTTACTAATTGCCCACTGAGAAATGAAAATCAGAGCATCCCTAAAGAAACGCAGCCCGGAGTGCAAAATTGTTCGCCGCAAGGGTCGTTTGTATGTCATTAACAAGAAAAATCCGAAGCTGAAACAGCGTCAAGGATAATTTAATTAACCAAGGAAATGGCGAGAATTGCTGGTATTGACCTTCCGAAAAACAAGCGCGGAGAAATTGGTCTGACGTACATCTATGGAATCGGCCGCAGCCGGTCCCGTGAAATCTTAGCTGCTGCAGGTGTTGATTTTGACACCAAGGTAGGTAACTGGACCGATGACCAGTTGCAAGGAATCCGCACCGTAATCGGCGACAGCTTCAAAGTGGAAGGCGAATTGCGTTCGGAAGTGCAAATGAACATCAAGCGTTTGATGGACATTGGCTGCTACCGCGGCATCCGCCACCGTTCTGGCTTGCCTTTGCGCGGCCAGCACACCAAGAACAACAGCCGTACCCGCAAAGGAAAGCGTAAGACGGTTGCGAACAAGAAGAAAGCGACCAAGTAATCCCTGATCCCTCATGGCAAAGTCAACTAAAACGGTCAAGAAGCGCAAAGTAAAGGTGGAAGCCTTTGGTGAGGCGCACGTGACGAGCACCTTCAACAACATCATTATCTCGTTGACCAACCTGCAAGGCCAGGTTATCTCTTGGTCCAGCGCTGGTAAGATGGGATTTCGTGGATCCAAAAAGAACACTCCCTACGCCGCTCAAACGGCAGCTGAAAATGCGGCTACACCCGCAATGGAAGCTGGCCTGAAGAAGGTAAAGGTGTACGTGAAAGGTCCGGGAAATGGACGCGAGAGCGCCATCCGCTCCCTCAACAATGCAGGAATTGAAGTAACGGAAATCATTGACGTTACGCCCATTCCCCACAATGGTTGCCGTCCCCCCAAGCGCCGTCGCGTATAATCATTAACTAGAAGATCGAAGAGTTATGGCACGATACAGAGGCCCGTTAACGAAAATCGCCCGTCGTTTTGGCGAACCTATTTTTGGACCAGATCGTTCTCTGGAAAAGCGTAACTACCCTCCCGGGCAGCACGGTTTCTCCAAGAAGCGTGGCAAGAAAAGCGAATATTCTGTCCAGTTGGCAGAGAAACAAAAGGCCAAATACACCTACGGTATTTTGGAGCGTCAGTTCCGTACCTTGTTTGAAAAGGCACACCGCTCCAAGGGAGTTACCGGTGAGGTTTTGTTGCAGCTTTGCGAGTCTCGCTTGGACAATGTAGTTTACCGCATGGGTATTTCGACTACCCGTCGTGGAGCACGTCAATTGGTTAACCACCGCCACATTTTGGTGAATGGTGAGCTGTTGAACATTCCTTCGTACTTGGTAAAAGCAGGCGATGTTATTTCCGTTCGTGAAAAGTCCAAGTCCTTGGAGGTCATTGCTGATTCCTTGACTGGTCGCCGCGGCGAGTTCTCTTGGTTGCAATGGAACGACGCCACCCAGTCGGGTACCTTTGTAGGTGTACCGGCTCGTGATTTGATTCCTGAAAAGATCAAGGAACAACTAATCGTCGAATTGTACTCTAAATAAGCGATTATGGCCATTCTTACCTTTCAAAAGCCCGATAAAGTCATTGTTAATGCTTCCAGTGAAACCGAAGGTCAATTCGAGTTTCGTCCCTTGGAGCCTGGCTTTGGCTTGACGATCGGCAATGCCCTTCGCCGCGTATTGCTTAGCTCGTTGGAAGGCTATGCGTTTACTTCGGTGCGCATCGCCGGTGCGGATCATGAGTTCTCCACACTGAAAGGAGTGGTAGAAGACGTGACGGAGATCGTCCTGAACCTAAAGCAAGTTCGTTTGAAGCGTCAAATTGATGCGAGCGAGGGCGAAACGGTGAAGGTGAGTATTTCTGGCCAAGAGCACTTGACGGCGGGAGATTTGGGCAAGTTTACGGCGGCCTTTCAGGTCCTGAATCCAGACTTGGTCATTTGCCGCATGGATGCAAGCGTTAAAATCGAGATGGAATTGACCATCGAGAAAGGACGTGGTTATGTCGGTGCAGAAGAGAACAAGCGCCAGGAGTCCATGAAGGGCACCATCGCTTTGGACTCGATCTACACCCCCATCCGGAACGTTAAGTACAGCATTGAGAACTACCGGGTAGAACAGAAGACCGACTTTGAGAAGTTGATCTTGGACGTTCAAACCGACGGCAGTATCCACCCGCAGCAGGCGGTTACGGAGGCAGCCAATATTTTGATTGAGCATTTTACTCTCTTCACCGATGAGCGCATCAAGCCCGAGGAGAAGGTAGTAGTAGAGACCGAGTCTTTTGACGAGGAAATTCTGCACATGCGTCAATTGTTGAAGACCAAATTGACGGATCTTGACTTGAGCGTTCGTGCTTTGAACTGCCTGAAGGCAGCCGAAGTTGAAACCTTGGCTGATTTGGTGACGTACACCAAGCAAGACTTGATGAAGTTCCGCAATTTTGGCAAGAAGAGCCTGACCGAGTTGGATGAGTTGGTTGAAAACAAAGGACTGGTCTTCGGAATGGATGTTACGAAATACAAATTGGAAAAAGAGTAATGAGACACGGTAAGAAATTCAACCACCTGGGCCGTACCGCCTCTCACCGGAAGGCGATGTTGAGCAATATGGCCAACTCGTTGATTGAGCACAAGCGTATTAACACTACTGTGGCCAAGGCCAAGGAGTTGAAGAAGTACATTGAGCCTTTGGTGACCAAGTCCAAGGTAGACAGCACGCACAACCGCCGTACGGTTTTTGCTTACTTGAAGAGCAAAGAAGCTGTTACGGAGTTGTTCCGCGAAGTGGCCGTAAAGGTGGGTGACCGCCCCGGCGGTTATACGCGTATCATCAAGACGGGCAACCGCTTGGGAGACAACGCCGAGATGTGCATGATTGAGCTGGTAGATTTCAACGAAATCTACGGCGCTGACAAGGCTGCGAAGAAAGGCACGCGTCGCGGTCGCAAGAAGGCTGAGACCGCTGTTGCTCCTGCTGCTGAAGCTGCAGTTGTAGAAGAAGTGAAGTCAGAGGAGGCTCCTGTTGCAGAGGCTTCTGCCCCTGAAGTTGCTTCTTCGGAAGAAGAGAACCAAACGGAAGCATGATCGCATGATTCCGATTTTTGAAAAGGATAAGGTGTCCCCTTATCCTTTTTTTATGCGTAATTCAGTCGTACATTAATTGAGTAAAATGAAAGGCAAGGCTGCACTTCTGGTATTGGCAGATGGAACGGTGTTCCATGGCAAAAGCACGGGGCTTGACGGCACCGCGTGGGGCGAGATTTGTTTCAATACCGGCATGACCGGTTACCAAGAAATCTTTACGGATCCCAGTTATCTGGGGCAGTTGATGGTGACCGCCACCTCCCACATCGGAAATTATGGAATTCATCCCGAGGAGGGTGAAAGCGGTCGAGTTCAAATTGCAGGGTTGGTGTGCAAGTCATTCAGTTTGAACCAAACACGGCCGGGTGCCACCCAAACCCTGGAGGAGTTTTTCCGTGCCCAGGGCAAGGTGGCAATTTCGGACGTGGATACACGTGCGGTGGTGCGTCACATTCGCCAAGCGGGTGCGATGAATGCCATCGTTTCTACCGAAACAGAAGATGTGGCTGCTTTGCTGGACCAATTGAGCAAGGTCCCGTCGATGGATGGCCTGGAGCTTTTGCCTCAGGTGAGCACGGCCGATGTTCGGCATGTTCAAGCGGAAAACGAGAAGTTTCGAGTGGCCGCATTGGATTTTGGCATCAAGGAGAATATTCTTCGCCGGTTGAATGCGGTCGGTATATCGGTGGATTTGTATCCCTACTCGACTCCGTTTGGTGTTTTGGCAGAAAGCCACCCGGACGGGTATTTTTTGTCCAACGGTCCTGGTGACCCATCGGCGTCTTCTCAGGTAGTGGAAACCGTTAAGCAGTTGATTGACAGTGGGAAGCCAATTTTTGGTATTTGTTTGGGCCACCAAATGATTGCCTTGGCGTCGGGTTTAAGAACGTTTAAAATGCACAACGGTCACCGGGGCATCAACCATCCGGTAAAAAATGTGTTAACAGGTAAGGGCGAAATCACCTCCCAGAACCACGGTTTTGCGGTTTCCATGGAAGATGTGGAAGCCAGCCCTTTGGTGGAACTTACCCACGTCCATTTGAACGATGGAACGGTCGCCGGCTTGCGAAGAACCGACAAACCGGTCTTCAGCGTGCAGTACCATCCCGAGGCGGCGCCTGGCCCACACGATTCGCGTTATTTGTTTGAGCAGTTTGTCGAATTAATGAATACCCATAAATCTTAAGCCATGGCTTTGATTGCAGCGGTGCATGCGCGCCAAATTTTAGATTCGCGTGGCAACCCCACGGTGGAAGTAGATGTGGTTACGGAAAACGGAGCGTTTGGACGGGCTGCAGTGCCTTCCGGGGCCTCAACGGGCGCCCACGAGGCGGTGGAGCTTCGGGATCAGGACCCGTCGGTCTACTTGGGCCGCGGGGTGTTGAAAGCCATTGAAAACGTCAATACCGAAATCGCCGAAGTGGTGGAGGGGATGACGGTGTACGACCAACCTGCCTTGGACGCCGCGTTGATTGAATTGGACGGAACCGAGAACAAATCGCGCTTGGGCGCCAACGCCATGCTCGCAGTGAGTTTGGCCGTAGCCAAGGCCGCTGCAGAAGAGTCGGGCATGCCCTTGTTCAATTATGTAGGTGGATCCAACGCACGCACGTTGCCCGTTCCGATGATGAACATTCTCAACGGAGGAGCACATGCAGACAATTCCATCGATTTCCAGGAGTTTATGGTGATGCCGGTGGGTGCGGAGAATTTTTCCCACGCCTTGCGGATGGGGACCGAAATTTTCCACCACCTGAAGAATGTGCTCAAATCCAAGGGATACAGCACCAATGTGGGGGACGAAGGAGGCTTTGCGCCCAACATCGGTTCCAACGAGGAGGCCATTGAAATTGTACTGATGGCCATTGAGAAGGCGGGCTACAAGCCGGGGGACGACGTCATGATTGCCATGGACGCGGCCATGACCGAGTTGTACGACGAAAAGACCGGCCTGTACACTTTCAAGAAGAGCAGCGGAATCCAAATGACCTCCGAGGAACTGGTTTCCTACTGGGCAGATTGGAGCAAGCGCTACCCCATCTTGAGCATTGAAGACGGTTTGGCCGAAGACGATTGGGCCGGCTGGAAGAAGCTCACGGATGCATTGGGCAATTCGGTGCAGTTGGTGGGCGACGATTTGTTCGTGACCAACGAGACCCGTTTGGTCCGCGGTATCCAAGAAGGCATTGCCAATTCAATTTTGGTCAAGGTCAACCAAATTGGTACGTTAACGGAGACCATCAACACGGTACAACGCGCCCAACGCAATGGCTATACCAGTGTAATGAGCCACCGTTCTGGGGAAACAGAGGACAGCACCATTGCCGATTTGGCCGTGGCCTTGGGCACCGGACAAATCAAGACCGGTTCAGCCAGTCGGTCCGACCGGATGGCGAAGTACAACCAGCTGCTGCGCATTGAAGAAATGCTGGGCGACCAGGCCGTTTTCCCTGGCAGAAATTTGCGTTAAGTAATAGAGAAAATTCAAAAATAAAAACCAAAAAATGGATCGCTTAAAAGAGCATTTTGCCTCTAAAATTCCCGGAGCTGTAGCCGAAGTAAAACAGTTTATTGCCGAAAAAGGCGAAGAAGTGGTTGGACAAATCACCGTGGCCCAGTTGTACCAGGGCATGCGCGGCATGTTGGCCTTGATTTGCGAAACCTCCAAACTGGATGCGGAGGAAGGCATTCGCTTCCGAGGATACAGCATTCCTGAGTTGCAGGAAAAGCTCCCCAAGTACCCCGGCGGCAACGAGCCCTTGCCCGAAGGATTGTTCTACTTGATGTTGATGGACGAAATGCCAACCGACGACGACGTACGTCGTCTGAGCAACAGCTGGGCGCGCA
This sequence comes from Schleiferiaceae bacterium, assembly GCA_044239185.1. Taxonomy (GTDB): domain Bacteria; phylum Bacteroidota; class Bacteroidia; order Flavobacteriales; family Schleiferiaceae; genus CAMDTE01. The sequence continues at coordinate 6,431 of JBIIBX010000088.1, forward strand.
GAGCCATTGTGCCGTTGCACGTGTTCAAAGCCATTGATGCCTTGCCCACC
>JBIIBX010000090.1:0-6472 GCA_044239185.1 Schleiferiaceae bacterium
GGTGTCCAAAAACAAGGTGTAGGCACGGCCTGCCATCGCTCGGTTTCCGACGACCTCATCGAAGGTCAGGGCCATGGAAAAAAGCGCCAAGGCTCCCTCGGGCCGGGTGCCGTACCGCTGGAACACGGTGTCGTACTGGGCAATGGCATACAGGGCTCGTCCGGGGCGGTTGCGCTCCAGATCCCCTGCCATCAGGGCGTAACGGGGAGCCAGTGTGTCTTCGGGGTGCTCGTTGGCAAACGATTGGAATTTTTCCACAGCCTCGGCCACCAAGGCCGTGTCTTCGGATATCGTTTCCAGTTGGCGCACCTTTTTCTCCAAAGCTTGAAGCTCCTCGGCCGGGTCGGTACAGCCTACTGCGGCAACTACCAGCAGCAACCAGTGAAACGGTCTCATTTGTTCAAGGGAAATTTCATGCGGTAGCCCACCTTGATCAGGCCTTTGGCGATGTTGGCCAAACGGCCTTGCAGGAGGCGCTTGCGCAAGGCAGAGAGCCGATCGGTAAACAGAACGCCTTCGATGTGGTCGTATTCGTGCTGAAAAATGCGGGCCGCCAATCCTTCGAGCCGCATCTCTTCCCAAGAACCGTCGAGAAGCTGGTGCCGGAAATGGACCACCGGCTGGCGGTAAACCGTCTCGTGCACGTCGGGAATGCTGAGGCAGCCCTCTTCAAATCCCCACGGCTCGCCTTCCTCCCGAAGCACTTCGGGGTTGTAGAAGGCCCGTTTGAACGCGCGCAGCACGTCGGCCTGGCCCGCGTTTTCTTCGTCTTCGGCAAATGGGCTGCCGTCAACCACAAACAACCGCGTGCCCAATCCCACCTGGGGAGCGGCCAAACCGACCCCGTGGGCGTTGTACATGGTTTCAAACATATTTTCCACCAAGGCGGAAAGCTGCGGATCTGCAACGTCCACAGGCGTCGCTTTACGCTTCAACACGGAATCTCCGTAGGCTACAATGGGCAGTACCATGGTGCAAAGGTATGCTATCTTTGACGGATGGCAGTGTGGATAGGGATTGACCCCGGTGGGGTTCGAACAGGGTTGGCCGAAAGCGATGCCAGCGGAATCATGGCCTTCCCGTGGACGACGATGCCTTCTGCCCAGGTGGTGGATGCGCTGCTCAAACGGCATCAACACGAGCCCCTTACCGGGTTTGTGGTGGGAAATCCGCACCGGTGGGACGGCAGCCCAACGCACGGCACTCCGTTGGCAGACGCCCTGGCTGCCAAAATTCAGGCCGCCTTCCCGGATTTGCCCGTAGTCCGTCGGTCCGAGCAGTTTACGTCCAAAATTGCCTCCCAGGCAGCCTTCGCTGCAGGTGCTTCCAAACGCGTCAAAAAAGACAAAGGGCTTTTGGATGCTGCTTCTGCCGCTGTGCTTCTTCAGGATTTTTTGGACGAAAAAAAACCGCGGCCCTAGCGGTATTAGACGTGCGCCCGACCGCCCCGGCAGGTCCGCCCACCCATTGCAAAAGGCACGCTCGCCCTTACCAGAAGGCACGCCCGCCCAGTGCAAAAGGCACGCCCGCCCTACCCTACACGGCACTTTTCCCTCCGCGCGAGGAACGCCAGACTCCTGCACACCCGGAGGAAGTTTTGTACCTTTGCCGCATGGAAAATTCCGAATTCAAAGCCCTCGTTGAAGCCGCTTGGGAAGACCGCTCCTTGCTCGCCCAAGCACCTACCCAAAAAGCCATCGAGTCCGTCATTGCCTTGCTGGACGCCGGTTCCCTTCGGGTGGCCAGCCCCACCGAATCCGGCTGGGTGGTGAACGACTGGGTGAAGAAAGCCGTCATTCTGTATTTTCCCATCCGTTCCATGGAAACCCTGGAGGCAGGCCCCTTGGAATTCCACGACAAAATGGCCCTCAAACGGAATTACGCAGCGCTAAAAGTACGCGTGGTGCCGCATGCGGTGGCCCGGTACGGCGCTTACCTGGCTCCCGGAGTGATCCTGATGCCGAGTTACGTCAACATCGGCGCCTACGTCGGAGCCAACACCATGGTCGATACGTGGGCCACGGTGGGATCCTGTGCCCAAATTGGCCAAGACGTGCACCTGTCGGGTGGCGTGGGAATTGGCGGCGTCTTGGAACCCGTACAGGCCGCCCCGGTCATTGTTGAAGACGGCTGCTTCATTGGATCTCGGTGCATTGTGGTGGAAGGCGTCCATGTGGAACGCGAGGCCGTTTTGGGAGCCAACGTGGTGCTCACGGCGTCTACCCGCATCATTGATGTAACCGGTCCCGAACCGGTGGAATACCGCGGCCGGGTTCCCGCCCGCAGCGTGGTCATTCCCGGATCCTTGCCCAAGACCTTTGCGGCCGGAACCTACCAGGTTCCTTGCGCCCTCATCATTGGCCAGCGCAAGCCGTCTACCGACCTTAAAACCAGTTTGAACGACGCCCTGCGCACCTACGACGTGGCCGTCTGAACTTTCTGTTGTGGTGCCCACTTCCCCCCTGCTGACCCTGCTGGTTCCCACCTTCAACGAGTCCGACTGCCTGGAGCGATGTCTCCAATCTGCCGTCGGACTGGCGGACGAAGTCTTGGTGGTGGATTCCTTTAGCACCGACGACACCCTCGAAATCGCCCGGAAATACGGAGCACGGATTGTGCAGCGGGAGTACGAAAATTCGGCCTCGCAAAAAAACTGGGCCATCCCCCAAGCGACGCACCCGTGGATTCTGCTTTTGGACGCCGACGAATGGCTTTCCCCAGCCCTCTATGCAGAAATTGAGGCCTGGAAAAAGCACCCCAACCCGTCGGTGCACGGGTACTGGATGTACCGCGCCAACCACTTTATGGGCCGTCGGATTCGCTTTTCCGGTTGGCAGAACGACCGCGTGATTCGGCTCTTTCAGCGGGACCTCTGTGCCTACGAACCCAAACACGTCCATGCGGAAATTGCACCAAAAGGACCGGTGGACGTTTTTTCGGGCAAGTTGTTTCACAACACCTACAAAGGACTGGACCACCACCGGGAAAAGTTGGACCGCTATGCCGCTTGGCAGGCCCAGGACTACCACGCCCGGACCGGTGCCATCACAATCTACCACACCCTGTGCAAGCCGGCCTACCGCTTTTTTCGGCAGTACGTCCTGCAGGGAGGGATCCTCGATGGCTTTCCCGGGTTCGTGATTGCGCGGTTTGGCGCTTACGCCGTCAAGGCCCGCTACCGGGAATTGGCCCGTTGGCGAAAGGCAAATAACGTACCTTCGCGCACCTGAAATTTTCCCCTTCGCTTGCTCGCACTCCCGTATTCGTCTATCTCCTACCCGAATCCCGCATGAACGCCCCGGCCCCTGCTCTTTGGATCGACATCCCCGCTCTGCGCGCCGTTTCCCGTTGTGCGGACGAATTGGGGGTATCCGCCTACGTGGTGGGGGGGTACGTTCGGGACTGCTTTTTGGGGCGACGAACCGGCCACGATTTGGATGTGGTGGTACTGGGCGATGCCGAACCCCTGGCCCGTGCAGTAGCCAAAGCCCTGGGCGGCAGCAAAGTGTCCGTCTTTAAATCCTACGGGACCGCCCACACCAAAACCCCTGTGGGCGAACTGGAATTTGTCAGCGCGCGGAAGGAAAGCTACCGGTCGGAGAGCCGCAACCCCACCGTGGAGCCGGGAACCCTGAAGGACGACCAACTGCGCCGCGATTTTACCATCAACGCCCTGGCCATCGGGCTCCACGCCGCCGAAAAAGGCCTTCTACTGGACCCCTTTGAGGGCGTTCAAGACTTGGAGAAGCGCCTTTTGCGCACCCCCCTTTCTGCAGAGGAAACGTTTTCCGACGACCCCCTTCGGATGCTGCGTGCGGCGCGTTTTGCGGCCCAATTGAACTTTGACTTGGCCCCAGACGTGGTGGACGCCCTTTCGTCGCAAGCGGAGCGGATCAAAATCATCACCGGGGAACGCGTCCACGAAGAACTCAACAAGCTCCTAAAAGCTCCCCAACCGTCCATCGGGTTGGCCCACCTGTACACCAGCGGGTTGCTGGTCCATTTTCTGCCCGAAGTAGCGGCCTTGGCCGGCGTGGACGAAGTGGAAGGTCACCTGCACAAAGACAATTTTTGGCACACCCTGGAAGTGGTAGACAACGTGGCCCAGGTATCCGACCACCTCTGGCTGCGGTGGGCCGCCTTGCTGCACGACATCGGCAAGCCCGTCACGAAAAAGTTTGTGCGCGGCACCGGCTGGACCTTCCACAACCACGAGTTTGTGGGCGGAAAAATGGCCAAAAAGGTGTTTGAGCGATTGCGCATGCCCCTCAACGAGAAAATGGCCTTGGTGGTCAAGATGGTCCAAATGAGTTCCCGTCCCATCGCCGTGGTTTCCGACGACGCCACCGATTCTGCCGTTCGGCGCTTGCTTTTCGAGGCGGGAGAGGACATCGATCTGCTCATGCAGCTCTGCGAGGCGGACATTACCACCAAGAATCCCAACAAAAAGAAACGCTACTTGGAAAACTTCCAACGCGTGCGAAGCAAGCTGGTCGAAGTCGAAGAAAAAGACCGCATGCGCAACTGGCAGCCTCCCGTGGACGGCGCACAGCTTATGGCCTGGTTTGCCCTCACCCCCGGCCCAGAAATTGGCCTGTTGAAAAATGCCATCCGAGAGGCTATCTTGGACGGAGAAATAGAAAATACCTTTGAGGCCGCCCGCGTGTTTGCGCACCGGAAAGCCGTTGAAATTGGATTAACCCCTGCAACCCCCCTTTGACCATGGCTACATTGGTAGTTCGCGCCATTTTAGACACCAAAGACGACATCTTCCGGGACATCGAAGTTCCTGAAAATGCGACCCTGGAAGACCTGCACCACGCCGTTGTGGCTGCATTTGGCATCGCTCCTGGAGAAATGGCTTCCTTCTTTACCACCAACGAACAGTGGGACCAGTTGGACGAAATTCCCTTGGTTTCGCTGGGCGAAGGCGAGGTGACGGACCAAATGCCGCAAGCGGCCATGGGCACCCGACTGGTGCAAGGAATGCTTGGGCAACGCGGCCAGCGTCTCTTGTACGTGTACGATTTCTTGTCTTTGTGGACCTTTTTTGTGGAACACGTGAGCGAAGGCACCCAGTCTGGGCTGGCCGCTCCCGCTGTTATCATGTCTTACGGAACCGCACCCAAAGAAGCGCCCTCCAAAGATTTTGGCGGCGACAGCGGCCGATCAGGCGGCGACCCTTTTGACGACGAAGACGAAGAGGACGACGACGAATTCGGTTTCAACGACGACGAATTCGACGAGAGCGGTTACACCACCGAGGAATGGTAAGGCGCTGCAAACACCACGCGAGCCACCCGGTGAACGGGTAAGGTCATTCCTTCTTTGAATACAACGACCTTGGACGTGCATGCCCAAACCGTAGTGGCCACGCGCTTGCAGCCCCCTTCGTCCCAAAACTCCAATTCGACCTTGGTGCGTTGCAAATTTCCCACTTGGGTAGCCCGGTGCAAGGCCGCGAAGCGGTCCGATTTTTCATCGGCGGTAGTCAATACGTCGTCTTCCGGAAAGACCATGGTCACCAGATCCATGCGATCAACGAGGGGGCATTGCAGTGGTTCCATTTACCCAAATTACGCTTTTTTTTGATATGGAACCCGCTCATTTTCCCACCGTTCAGCACTTCCCGGCTCCCGAGGGCGTAAATAAACCGGTGGTGCATGCCGTGGTGGGCCCTACAGCGAGCGGGAAAACCGCCTGGGCCATTCGGCTTGCGCACGAACTTGGCACGGAGGTCGTGAATGCCGACTCCCGGCAGGTGTATGCCGAATTGAACATTGGTGTGGCTCGTCCATCCCTGGAAGAATTGGCAGCCGTGCCGCATCACCTGGTGGGCCACCGAAGCATCCACGAACCCTACACGGCCTTTGACTACGCCGAAGAAGCCAATGCCGCGGTGCAGGACGTCATTCGCCGTACCGGAACCGCTGTAGTGGTGGGCGGCAGCGGTTTGTACCTCAAAGCCGCTCTGGAAGGCTTGGACCCCGTCCCTCCCACACCCCCCGACGTCCGCGCACGGTGGCAGTCGGTATGGGAAAACGAGGGACTGGAAGGGCTGCAGGTGCGGGTGGCCCAGCAGGATCCGGCCTTTTGGGCCACCGTAGACCCAAAAAACCCGCGCCGGTTGCTGCGCGCATTGGAGGCCATGGAGGTTTCGGGCAAGCCGTTTTCTGCGTGGCACACGGGCGCTCCCGAACCCCGGGATTTTGCCGTAAGCACCCACCGCTTGGTTCCCGACCGGGCCGAGCTTCGGTTGCGCATTGCCCAGCGGGTGGACGCCATGGAAAAAGCAGGCCTGGTGGAGGAAGTGCAGGGTTTGGCCCCCTTCCAAGCGCTGCAAGCGCTGCAAACGGTCGGTTACCGGGAATTTTACGAAACCTGGGAGCGCGGCGGAACCACCCAGGAAGCCTTGGAATGGGTGGTGGTGCACACCGCTCAATACGCCCGGCGCCAAGAAACCTGGCTCAAT
>JBIIBX010000124.1:0-4590 GCA_044239185.1 Schleiferiaceae bacterium
GGGATTGGCATCCACCGAAACCGTGCCGGTCTTAACGACCGAAGTCACATCGGGGCCAGACACCGTTACCTGCACCGAATAGGTACCGGCTTGGGCCAAACGAATGCGTGGAGCAGGCACCGACGAAACCGCTACCAAAGTGTTGTTGCTGGCACGCACTTCCCACTGGTAGCTCAAACCACCGGGGGCCGACGCTGTCACGTTGTTGATTTTTAAGGAGTCATTCGCGCAAAGCGTAGAGTCCCAACGCACTTTCACCTGCGGCAAGAACCGCGTGGTGAAGGTCACATCTTGACCGCTGGCTGCGCCTTCGCTGTTGGTGGCTTCCACGCGGTACCGGTAGGTCGTTCCGGGCTGCAATCCGGTGAGGTTAACCGTGTGAAGCACCCCTGCGGAACCCGACCCTTTGTTCACGTAGGTCGTATTGGTACCGGGTTGGCCCGGTAGACCGTGGTTGAAACGGGCTTGGGTGGCCAGGTAGTTGGGAGTTAAGCGGCCTTGCAAGGTCACCGTTGTGCTGGTGATGTTGGTGGGTGCCAACGTGGTTACGGTGGGCCGACCCTGCCACGGACGCGCCCAAACCGTATCCGAGGCATCCATTTCCGTCAAGTTGGTGCGGACCACCTTAAAATAGTAGCCGTAGTACTTTCCGGCAGCCACCGTGGAGTCTACCATTGTACTGTCCAGGCTCATTTTGTTGTACACAAAAACCGGTGTGTTGCTGGACGTCGGCAAGTAGGTGGAATCGATGCGGTACATGTTGAAGCCCAAGAAGTCGTCGACCTCGGCCGGCTTGCCCCAGTTCAGGTTGATGCGACCGGTATCTCCAATGGCCTCAAATCCCGCACTCAAGGAGCCCGTTGACGCCAGTCGGAACTCAAAACGTTCGTTTTCTGTGGGCGCCTCAAAATGCTCGTCGTCGTAGGCCATCCGGACGGACATGCGGTTGATTCCGTCGCTCTGCGTCAACACGTTGATGTTCATGTAGGCGTTGAAAACGGTGTTGCCGTTGGACCAATAGGCGCTGTCTGCGACCACGTTCTGGGTCCACGGTTCGCGGATGCCAAATGTTACAAAAGGCGTTTTGGCGGTATCCATGGGGCGGTTGAACTGCACACTCACCTTGTGCTTGCCGTTGCCCAAAATCCCGGTTCCTTGCGGACCGTTGTACGGATTGTCCATCCAGTGGCTCGACTTGCCGTTGATCTTCACGTCCACGACGAAGCCGTGCGCGTGGCGAGGGGCGGTTTTGCGAACGAGGGAGGTGTTGAAAATGGAAAGGTTGGAATTTTCGAAGTAATCATTGATCCGAAAATTCAAAAAAGCCGTAGACGTGCCTCCAAAATAAATTCCTTTTACATCCGTAAGCAACGACGGCAATTTTGGACCCTGCATATAAAGTACAGGAGCCCTTTGATTTGGAAAGTTTATTGAACGAAGGCCTAGAATCGTAATTCCATGAAAATCCCCAGGAGCGTTCAAACCAAAATAACCTCCAGCGTCATTTGGGTTTAGATTACTGGAAAAATATTGATTCGCGTACAAATTATACCCAGTAATGTCGGTTAAACTATCTACAGTTAGCTCGGAAACATAAAATACCGAATCGCCATTTGAATCTAAAGCCTTCCGAGAAGAAGGTATTAATAACATTTGGTTCGACGTTGTTAAACCTGGAACATAGCCTCGGTAGTTGTCGATAACATTGTTCTTAAAAATAAAAGTGTTACTCCCTTCCGCAGCAATGGTCCTTCGCCATTTTTTCTTTGTTCCATTGGCGAATGTTCCTATTTCAATACTTGATACAACTCCTGCTGTATTTCGGAATGTGAAAACCCCATAAAGTCCATAGCCATACTCAAAACGAACATGGCTAACTTCAAACAAATTGATACCGGTATACGGATTCACATCTATATTTTTCAAATGCGCATACCGCAACCGAGACATGCTGTTTAACGGAAAAGCCGTATTGGTAGATGTACTGGTTCTCCATCCGTCCAAATCCTCCAACCCGCGCCACATCATCCCTTGCACCCCTTCCAGGGTAATCATCGAATCCGGAGTGCCAATGGCCGTGATTTTCTTCGCGCCGATGCTCTTGTCGAACTCGACGTATACCTGAGTACCAGGCTTGATGATCAGCGTGTCAAAAATGGTATTTCCGGTAACCACGTAGTAGGTTTTCGGTCGCAAAACCGTCGTTCCGGGGTAAAATCCCGCCTGAAACTCCACCCCGTTTTGGATGCGCAATTCAAAGGGTTTGGAACCGCTGAAGGTGCCGTCGTTTGTCCAGTAGTTCACCTTGAATTTCACTCCGCGGCCGTGCGCAATGTTGGAGTCCAACTTGATCACAAACGGGTGAATCCCCATGCTGGGAACGTTGTTCTGGATCACCGCATACTCGGACACCGAACCGTAAAAGCGAACCGGTTGGATGAAATCGACCAACGTCGTGTCTTCCAAGGGGTCCAATTCGATAGAGGCCCACACGGAATCGTTGTAGCCGCCGATGTTCTTCAATCCAATCACCAATTCGACGGTCTCGCCCGCGTCGGGAGCAGCATCTGCATCACCGTCAATCGTATCCACCACTTGGTACGACACATAGTCCATTTGCGGAGCCAATACCATGGTTATGGCGTCCAGCAATTTGATGTTGTTGGTCTGGGAATGAATCAGATGCAAAAACGTTTTTTCGTGCGTGAACGTCGGTTTAAACGTTTGCAGCAAAGACACCGCACCCGCCACCGCCGGAGCAGCCATGGACGTTCCCTGCTTTACCGCATACCGACCGTTGTTGCCCGAGTTCCCAGCAGGAATGGCAGAAATAATTTGGCTGCCCGGAGCACGCACCTCGTAGTTGAGCAAAGAGGGATACGCCGAAGACAACGGACCGTCTTGGTCGTAATTGGAAAAACCCGACTTTCCACCCGAAGGGGACGACGACTCTACGCCCAATACATAACTGTACGCCGCTGGATAAAACGGTTTCGGCGTCTTTCCGTCCGGACACTTGTAGGTGGGATCTGGCACCCCAATGCACAACCCGTTGTTGCCGGCCGCCGCAACCAAAAAGCTGTAGGCATAGGCCACCGCCAACGCGTTTTGCTCCACCATCGATGCGGCAGGGCTTCCCAAAGACATGTTGATGACGGTGGCGCCGTTGTTGGCGGCGTACAAAATGCCTTGCGCTACCTGCGACGCGGTTCCGTAGCCGCCGGATTGCAGCACCTTGACCCCCATAATCCGCGCACCCGGGCTCACCCCGGCCATCCCCAATTCGTTGTCGGTCTCCGCAGCCGCAATGCCTGCGCAGTGGGTACCGTGCGAGTTGTCGTCCATCGGATCCCCGTCGTTGTTGATGAAATCCCAGCCGTATTTGTCGTCCACAAAACCGTTTTGGTCGTCGTCGACGCCGTTGGTTCCGTTGATCTCGGCCATGTTCCTCCACATCTTGCTCTGAAGGTCTTCGTGGAACCGATCCACGCCTGTGTCAATGATGGCAATCACCTGGGTGGTGTCCGATTTTGTGGTATCCGCTTGCATCAAACGGATAACCGTATCCGCTTGGATGGCGGACAAATTCCACTGCTGGTCGTACAGCGTGTCGTTAAAATCCAAGGTGCTACCAATCGACGACCGGTAGAAATTGGGCTCCGCATACACCACGTATTCCGGACCCAAGGCGCGCAAATCGTCGATCAAATCGAACATACGCGACCCCAAGGAGTCCGGCGTCAACACGTAGCGGTAAATGTTGGTCAACTTGGGATACCGCACAAATTCCCCCGCGTAGGTGGTAAAACCGGAGTCCGACGGCATGGGCGGAACGACGCGAAAAACCTGCTCCCACTGCGCAATGGCGTGGTCCGCCAAAACCGCGTCTACAGCGGAAACCCCGATGCCTCCCTTTGCACCCACACTGGGTTGAAGGGCATCGGCAAAGCGTACGACCACCTCGTTGGGGGCCCATTCTTGGTTAACCGGTTGCTGTCCAAAAACGGCTGTTACGGAAACCGAAATAGCAGCAAGAAAAAGAACCCATTGACAACGCATAGTGGGGGTAATTTGATTTCGTTCAAAGGTGGCCCCAAAATCCGCGTGAGTACAAATTGTGTACTTATTTGTACTAGTTTTGGTTTCGACATGCCTACACCTTTAGAAATCAAGCCCGAAGAGCTCAAATTGCTTCAAGAAATGGTGGAAACCCAGCTGGGATTTCTGCTTAAAGACACCTACGACTGCCAACAAGCAGCAGAAAAAATGCATGCCCAAGGCATTACGATCAGTTACAACAGTTTGAGGCGCATTTTTGGTCTGGTACCCAGCACGCACAAACCCTCCCGGCACCTGTTAAACAGCTTGTGCAAATTCGCCTCCATTCCCAGTTGGGACCAATTCCAAGCATACACCCAAACAAGAGACAACGAGGAATTCAGCCAAATGCTCCACATTTACTACCGGTATGAATTCTTCGACCCCAAAAAATTAGCCCTTTTCACCCCTCCCGACGCTTGGTCGCACTGGGAATTTGTTTTTAAATACCGAAATCTTGTAGAAGCCGCCATCCAAAAACAAGACGAGGAA
>JBIIBX010000092.1:0-6325 GCA_044239185.1 Schleiferiaceae bacterium
TTGCCCTTTCTTCAGAAGGTCGGAAAGAATTGGAATCCCACCTCCTCTTGTTCTACACCGGGGACCAGCGGTCGGCGTCGGCCATTTTGGCAGAGCAGTCCAAACGCACCGCCTCCGAGGAAGACAAGCAGCAGGTATTGGACCGCATGGTGGACCTGGTGGATCCTTTTGCGCATGCGCTCCAGGCCGGACGTTGGAACGAAATGGGCGCATTGCTGCACGAAAACTGGCAGTTGAAGCAGTCGTTGGCGTCGGGCATTACCAATGGATCTTTGCAGGAGGCCTACGCCATTGCCCTGCAAAACGGTGCCACCGGAGGCAAACTCCTGGGGGCCGGCGGCGGTGGATTCTTGCTTTTTGCCTGCCCCCCTACCCACCACGAACGCCTTATCCGCGCCCTGCATTCGGTCCGACTTTTCCCGTTTGCCTTGGAAACCGAAGGGTCCAAAATCCTCTACGCAGACCCCCATCGGGGCTAAATCGTCTTCCCCCGCGGTACCCGCGCTGGTCCTTGGAATCGGGAATTCCTTGGCTGGAAGGTACCGTCGGATTCCAAAAATTACCGGTAACTTTGTAAGACACCGGGGAAATGCCCCCTGTCCTTAAACCGATCCCCATGCAACCTGCCGAATACCGCGACCTTCTGCTCAACACCCTCTCCAAATTGGACATGGACGCCGTTCAGCGGTTGGCCGACGCTTTCTCCACCGCCTACGAAGGGGGGAACACCATCTACACCATGGGGAATGGCGGGTCCGGGGCCAGCGCATCGCATGCCGCAGGAGACTTCTTGAAGGGAGCTTCCTACGGCCTGGACCGTCGGTTCAAAATGATCTGCCTGAACGACAATTTGCCTTCCCTGATGGCCATTGCAAACGACATCGGTTGGGACGCCATCTTTGAGGAGCCGCTGAAGAATTTCTTGCAGCCCGGCGACTTGGTCATCGGAATCAGCGGCAGCGGCAACAGCAAAAACGTCTTGCGCGCCATCGAATGGGCCAAGGCCAACGGGGCGGTAACAGCCGGGTTAACCGGGTATTCCGGTGGAAAATTGGCCGACTTGGTGGATGTACACGTCCATTCCGATGCAGCGGACATGGAAGTTGCAGAAGATGTTCACATGGCCGTTTTTAATATGGTCAAAAAGAGCATGATGGCCAAATACATGGGCGACGCCCCCAGCATGGGAGCCACGTACGACGCCCGGGTAAAATAGCCTATTCGGCGGACCTTTTCTTTAGCGGCTCAGCGCCGTGCCCGTCCAGGTGCGGTTGTCAAAACGAATGCGCCAAAAAACCTTTTCGGGAGAGCCCGCAGTCCACGATTCGTCAATCTGCCAACGCCCTTGGTCAACACGCAAATCCCAATGGCCCAGGAGACGACCGTCTACCCCTACGGCGCTGGCATAGGCCCACCCGCTTGCCGCGGTGGGCAGCTCGCCGTTCCATCCCGAAGTGGTCGCCCAAACCTGGGATTGGAGCGTTCCCATCTCTTCTTGGCCCAAAACGGTGCTCGCGAGGTCAAAATCGGGGATGCCGTGGCCGTATAGCGTATCCGGTGTAAGGCCCTGCGAGGCCGTTAGGCGAATGGTAAACAACAGGTCTTGCGCACTTCGGTGGGGGTGTTTTTGCCACAAACAGGCCATCATGCCCGCCATCACGGGGCCGCTGAAACTGGTTCCGTTGGCCGTGCCCGGAACCCCGCCGCTGTTGATAATGCCGCAGCCCTGCCCCAAAGCCATCACGTCCGGTTTGATGCGTCCGTCGGACGTTGGTCCTACGCTGCTGAATCCGGCTTTGTTCCCTAAAACATTGACTGCCCCTACCGTCAAAACGCTGTCTGCGTCGGCGGGAGCAGTGATGTACTTCCAGGTGCCCGACCCCTCGTTTCCGGCAGAAACAACGAGGAGCAGGCCGCTGCGGGCCAAGGCCACCGCAGCCAAGCTGATGGGCGTGGTGCGTCCGTCCATGTCCGCGTAGGTGTGGTTGTCTGCTGGATCGTCAAAGGTGCTGTACCCCAAAGAGGTATTCAAAACGTCGGCCCCGATGCTGTCGGCCATTTCGGCGCCCCGGATCCAGAACAACTCTTCCAAGGGCGTTTCGGAATACACATTTTCCGTTTTGAACAGCGCGTAGGAGGCCTTGGGGGCCGTGCCGACGTGGATGCCGTCCAGATCGGGGGCCATGGTGCTCAATACCGCTGTGCCGTGGTAGCTGTCTTCGTACACCGAATCGTCGTTTTGGACCAAATCTTTGGTGAACACCAGCCGGTTTTCGTTGCGCAACCGGGTGAATGCTCCAAATTTGTCCACGTCGCGAAATCCTCCGTCCAGAACGGCAATCAGCATGCCCTGGCCTTCGTAAAATTGGTCGTGCAGGCCTTTTCCGTTGATTTGGGCAATGGCATTGTCTCCGTTGGCGTACTGGTAAGAGGACAAGCCCTCGTCGGACGCGTCCAACCCACGAGGCGCGGACGTCAGGTGTGTGGGCCGCAGCGCGCGAGCGGTGCGGATGTTCGCGGGCAAAGGCAACACCGCTGCCCCTTCCACCACAACGGCGTTGAGCAAGCGGGAAGTGCCCACCACGCGGTACCCCATGGACCGAACGGCCGCGATATCGGCCGGATGCACGGGGTAATCGGAAGCGGTTAGCGGCAATGCGGCTTTGAACCGACGTTCCAAGGCCTTGGGACCCACTGCCACCGGCAAGACGACGCGTTCTTCGTTGGGATGAAAAAACAACCACGTGTAGGCGGTCGATTGGCTAGACGCAGTCGTTTCTGGCAGCAGGTGCTGGGCACTCCCCCGAACGGTTCCTGCCAAGTAGCTACCGAAAGCCAAGAAAAAGAGGAAGGAGCTTTTTGCGCGCATAGCAAGTAAATAAAAGTGAAAGTTTGCTAAAGATAAACCAACCCGGCTGGAAGGAAAACCCCTTATCCCGCCATGGTGCCGGAACCCAAAAGTTCGTCATCGCTGTACCAAGCGGCAAATTGCCCTGCCGCTACGGCTTTTTGAGGCGTGTCAAAGTCGATGCGGAGGTCGCCGTTTTCCAAGGCTGTAAGGCGAGCGGCCTGCAGCGGTTGGCGGTACCGTATCCGAACCAACAGGTGCACCGATTCTCCCGGTTGCAAGGATTTGGAGGGTCGGACCCAGTGAACGTCTGGGGCCGCAATGCGAACCGATGGACGGTACAGGCCGGGGTGGTCTTCGCCCTGCCCCACGTACACGACGTTGGCTTCGGTGTCTGTGGCCAACACGAACAACGGAAGGGGCTTCCCCCCTACCAGCAAGCCTTTTCGCTGCCCTACGGTAAAGAAATGAGCTCCCATGTGGTCCCCCACTGCGGTTCCCAGGTGGGGGTGCAGGGGCCACTTCTCCCCCCAAACGGGACGAGAGAACCCTTCCCAGTTCCGGGACATTTCGACGATTATACCGGGCTTTACAGCGAGTTGCTGCTGCAAAAAGTCCGGGAGACGCACTTTTCCGATGAAACACAACCCTTGGGAATCTTTTTTGGCTGCCGTGGGGATTCCCCGCTCCTCGGCCATCCTCCGGACGTCGGGTTTCAAAATTTCCCCAATCGGAAAAAGGGCTTTTTGGAGCTGGGATTGGTTCAGCTGGCAGAGAAAATAACTTTGGTCTTTGTTGGGGTCTGCGCCTGCAAGCAAGCGGATTTCGCCGTTTTCAGCTTCCTCCCGCCGGGCATAGTGCCCCGTGGCCACGTAGTCCGCGCCCAAGCGGAGTGCGGCCTCCAGAAACAAATCGAACTTGATTTCCCGGTTGCACAAGACGTCGGGATTGGGAGTCCGTCCGGCTTGGTATTCGGCAAACATGGTGTCAACAATGCGCTCTTTGTACGGACCGCTCAGGTCCATGACTTGAAACGGAATGCCCAGGTGTTCGGCCACCAGCAAGGCGTCGTTGGAATCTTCGATCCAGGGGCATTCGGCTTCCAGGGTGACCGATGCGTCGTTCCAGTTGCGCATGAATAGCCCAATGACCTCGTGGCCTTGCTCCACCAGAAGTGCGGCCGCCAAGGAGCTGTCTACCCCACCGGAAAGTCCCACCACCACACGGGCCATCAGCGGTTCTCGGTTTTGATGAGCCGACCGCCTTTGTAGGTTTCCATGCGGACGGTTCGTCCGTCCTCAAAGTACATCCAGGTGCCTATTTTTAAACCTTTTGCATATTGTCCCTTGAACTTAAGCTTTCCATTGGAATCGAAGGATTCCAACCAGCCGTCCAAGGTGCCGTTGGCGTAACTGCCGCGCATGCGCACCTTGCCGTCTTCGGTGTAGGATGCAAAATTTCCTTGTTTCACGCCTTTGGCAAAGCGGTTTTCGTCGGCTACTTTGCCGTTGGGGTGGTAGGTGTACCAGGTACCCACGGAGGCACCTTTTTCGTAGTGCTCGCGGGACAACAAAGAACCGTCGGGCCGGTAGTACGTCCACGTGCTGTCTTTCTGATTGGGAGCCGAATAGAGACCAAGGGCGGCTTTTTTGCCGTCTTCGGCGTATTCCGTTGCCTTGCACACACCGGATGCTCCGCGGTACTTCATTTCGGCCATTTTCTGGCCGTTGGCATGCAGGTACAACCAAGAACCTACCGGAACTCCGTGCTGGAATTGCCCTTGGTACCGCATCACCTTGCCCCCTTCGTGGTATTTCACCCAGGCGCCGTGCTTTTTTCCTTGGGCATCCACGGCATTGCTGGCCTGTCCCCATAGGGACGGCATCCCGGCGAGCAAAAGAAGGGCGACGCCCAAGGCGTACCGCAAAGGGGTGCTATTTACGTTCATCCTGAACTCAATTTAAGGGCTTGTTCGCCCACAATGGACTCCAACTCCAACAACAAAGGTTGTTCCAATTGAACCCGTGTGTTGCGGCTTTTGCCAATAATTTTTATTCCTTGCTCCCCTTCCCGGATGGCAAAGGACACGCGTTTGTCTCCCGGATGGGCCGCGAATGCTTGCTGCATACGCTCTACAGCCGCGGGGGTCATGTGCTCCAGATCGAGCGTTACTTCCAATTTTTGGGCAGAACGCAGCACATCGGCCAAAAGCTTGATTTCCAAGATTTGGATCATGTAGCGCTCGGGGGCGCCGTCTTTGCCTCCCCAGCTGGGTTTCTGGACCCGGCCCCGAATCAAAAGCAACTGGTCATTGGCCAACAAGTGCTTGAATTTCAGGTAGTCTTCACCAAACAACACCATTTCCACGGCGCCTTCCTTGTCCTCCAATACAAAGGACCCCATCTCCCGGTTGGACTTCGTCATCCGAGACACCGATTGCTGCACCATCCCGGCCACGGTAAAGTCGCGAAATCCCGAACCGTTCACAAAAACATCCAACTGCTTGAGTTCCTCCGCTTGGTTCTTCACGAAATGCTTCATTTCGTACCGGTACTGGTCCAAAGGATGGGCGGAAATGTAGACGCCGTTGATTTCTTTCTCCCGCTTCAATACCAACAGGGGATTGGGCTGAGGAACATCCGGGACCGCGGGTTCTTCCAAAACGGCATTGCTGGCTTCTCCAAAAAGGGAGGCCTGGCTGCTGCCTGCGTCGTCTTGGAAATTTTGGCCGTAGCGGCGGACTTTTTCCAAATACGGCTTACCGTCTTCTTCGAAAAAGAAGTGGCCCCGGTGGGTGCCGGCCAGTCCGTCGAGCGCACCGCCGCCAGCGAGGGCTTCCATGGTGCCTTTGTTGATGGTCCGCAAATCCACGCGTTTGACCAAGTCGAACAAGGTCAAAAACGGTCCGCCTTCGGTGCGAATCTTCACCAAATGGTCTACCGCTCCCTCGCCCACGCCGCGCATGCCTCCCAGTCCAAATCGAATGGCCCCATGGGCGTTGACGGCAAACGGCAAAATCGATTCGTTGACATCGGGCCCCAAAACCGGAATGCGCATGCGGCGGGCTTCCTCCATAAAGAAGGTCACCTGCTTGATGTCGTCCATGTTGTTGGTGAGTACCGCGGCCATGTACTCGGCCGGGTAGTTGGCTTTGAGGTAAGCCGTTTGGTAGGCTATCCACGCGTAGCAGGTGGAGTGGGATTTGTTAAATGCGTAGGACGCAAAGGCTTCCCAGTCTTTCCAAACCTTGTCCAAAACGGTTTCTGGGTGTTCCCGTTCTTTGCCGCCTTCCAAAAATTTGGGCTTGAGCTTGGCGAGCAGGGCGGCGTCTTTTTTTCCCATGGCCTTCCGAAGCACGTCGGCTTCGCCCTTGGTGAAACCGGCCAATTTTTGGGACAAACGCATGACCTGCTCCTGGTAAACCGTAATTCCGTACGTCTCTTCCAAAAATTCCTGCATATCAGGCAGGTCGTAGGA
>JBIIBX010000091.1:0-6325 GCA_044239185.1 Schleiferiaceae bacterium
AGATGCCAAGAATGCCGTTTTGGAGATTCGGGCGGGAACGGGGGGCGACGAAGCCGGTTTGTTTGCTGCAGACTTGTTCCGCATGTACGCCCGTTTTTTGGACGAGAAAGGCTGGAAATACACCGTGTTGTCGGCTACTGAGGGTACCCTGGGCGGCTACAAAGAGGTAAGCGTCGAAGTCAACGGCGAAGAAGTATACGGCACCCTCAAGTACGAATCGGGGGTGCATCGGGTTCAGCGGGTTCCTGCAACGGAGAGCCAAGGCCGCGTGCACACGTCTGCCGCCACGGTGGCCGTATTGCCGGAGGCCGACGAATTGGACGTCCAAATCAACGATACGGACATCCGCAAGGACACCTTCCGGTCCAGCGGGGCAGGGGGGCAGCACGTTAACAAAACAGAGTCTGGGGTGCGCTTGACGCACATCCCTACCAACACCGTGGTGGAATGCCAAGACGGCCGCTCCCAGCACCAGAACTACGACCAGGCGCTGAAGGTTTTGCGGGCCCGCATTTGGGATGCCGCCCGGGCCGAGCGGGACAAAGCCATTGCCGACCACCGCAAATCCTTGGTGAGCACCGGAGACCGGAGCGCCAAAATCCGCACCTACAACTACCCCCAGGGCCGGGTAACCGATCACCGCATCGGTTTTACCCTGTACAACCTGCCGGAAGTCATGAACGGACAAATTGCCAAATTCATCGAAGAACTTCAGGTAGCAGAGAATGCCGAACGCCTGAAAGAAGGAACCGAATAAACCGACGCCATGAACTACCACGAGCTCGTTTACGCCATTGAATCCAGACAGTCGGTCTTGTGTGTGGGATTGGACTCGGATGTGCAAAAGCTGCCTGCCGGATTCGCCCCCACGCCCGAATCCCTGTTTGGCTTTAACAAAGCCATCATCGACGCAACAGCCGATTTTGCGGTGGCCTACAAGCCCAATTTGGCTTTTTACGAGGCCTACGGATTGGCCGGTTGGAAGGCCTTGGAACAGACCATCGGGTATTTGCGGGCGCAGTATCCCGGCCACCTGACCATTGCCGACGCCAAGCGGGGAGACATTGGCAACACCGCCAGCCGGTATGCCCAAGGCCTCTTGCAGGAACTGGGATTCGATGCCATCACCGTGGCCCCGTACATGGGAAAAGACAGCGTGGTCCCCTTCCTATTGCCAGACAAATGGACCGTGGTTCTGGCATTGACCAGCAATCCCGGAGCTGACGATTTTCAGCAACAGCGCCTGGCCGATGGCCGACCGCTCTTTGCGCAGGTCATTGAAAAAGTAGCTTCCTGGATCCCCGTAGAGCAGCGCATGTTCGTGGTGGGCGCCACCCAGCCGGAGGGATTGAAGTCTGTCCGCGGCTTGGCCCCAGACACCTTCTTCCTCGTTCCGGGCGTCGGGGCCCAAGGAGGGACCGTTCAGGATGTTTTGACGGCGTCAGGATGGGTCAGTCGCCCCGGAGTGGGTGTTTTGATCAACGCCTCCCGTTCCATTCAGTACGCCTCATCCGGTTCTGATTTTGCCGATGCAGCGCGCTTGGAAGCGGAAAAAATGCAGCAAGAGATGGCGCTCTGGATGCGGTCCAACCGGGCGTGGACCGACGCCGAAGCCTCGGACAACGACCAAGATCCCGCATGAGAATTTTAGTGACCGGTGCCAACGGCTTGCTGGGCCAGATGGTGGTGCGGTTGTGCGCCGGCAAGTCTGGCGTAACCCTTTTGGCCACGGCGAAAGGGGAAGAACGCATTGGAGCTCCGCTCCAAGCGGCAAACACCTCCTACCGCACCTTGGACATCACGTCCAAACAGGATTGGGAACAGGCGTTGGATGATTTTCGGCCAGACACCGTCCTGCATGCTGCCGCCATGACCCAAGTGGACGACTGCGAAGCCCAACCCGAGCTGTGCCATACCCTCAATGTGGACGCGGTGGACGTGGGTGCTACCGCCTGCGAAGCACGCGGTGTTCACTTTGTTTTGCTGAGCACGGACTTCGTTTTTGACGGCCAAGAGGGACCCTACGACGAAACGGCTGTTCCGGCCCCCTTGAGTGTCTACGGGCGCTCCAAATGGGAAGCCGAGAAGCGCGTCCAACGCCTAACCTCGCCCTGGGCCATTGTGCGCACCGTATTGGTGATTGGGAGCGTGCCCGGCCTCAGCCGGAGCAACATTGTATTGTGGGCTGTGGATGCACTGCGTCAAGGGAAAACGATTACCGTGGTGCAGGACCAATGGCGCAGCCCCACCTGGGCAGAAGACTTGGCGCGAGGCTGCCTCGCGGTATCCGAGAAAAAAGCCACCGGAATTTACCACATAAGCGGTCCCGATGTCCTCTCGGTGTACGACTTCGTTTTGCGCATTGCAGCCGTTTTTGGTTTGGATCCTTCCTTGGTAACGCCCATCTCCACGGCTCAACTGGGACAAGCCGCCCAACGTCCGGCAAGAACTGGGTTTTTGTTGGACAAGGCGAGGAGGGAATTGAATTACACTCCGCACACTTTGGAGGAAGTCATTTCGCACTGCGGCCCAACCGAATAATTCAAGCGTTTGACTTGGCGCGATTGCTTATATTCGCAATCCAACCGGGCATGCACTGCCCGCTAGTATCTATTCTATGTCAACAAAAGCAGAATCGTGGGGTTCCCGCGTTGGATTAATTTTGGCCATGGCGGGCAACGCGGTGGGATTGGGGAATTTCTTGCGGTTCCCGGTGCAAGCCGTTCAAAACGGCGGCGGAGCATTCATGATTCCGTATTTGGTCAGCTTTCTGCTCATGGGCATTCCGTTGCTTTGGGTAGAATGGGCCACCGGCCGATTTGGCGGCCGATTTGGCAACCACAGCACGCCTTTTATTCTGCATGAACTCGACCCCAAGCGGGCTATTTGGAAGTACATCGGTGTATTCGGAATCTTCACGAATATCGCCGTTGCGGCTTATTATTGCTATTTAGAGAGCTGGACCCTCAGCTACGTTTGGCACTCCATCCAAGGAACCTTTGTCGGCCAGTCGGCCGCGGAGGTAGCAGGTATTTTTGGCGCATACATTGGATTGGAGAATCCGGTTGAGCCCATTGCTTTTTGGTTATTTTGCCTTGTTCTAAACACCTGGATTTTGTCCCGCGGATTGAGTGGGGGAGTAGAAAAGGTGGCCAAGATCGGAATGCCCCTGTTGCTCATTTTCGGAGTCTTTTTGGCGTACCAAGGAATCACGCTCCAAGCGGGAGAGAATGGGGCTTTGTTCGACGGAACCGTCGGTTTGAATTTTCTATGGACCCCGGATTATTCCACCATTTGGTCCGCCAAAGTATGGTTGGCAGCCGCCGGCCAAATCTTCTTTACCCTGAGTGTGGGCATGGGCTCCATCCAATGCTATGCGTCGTACGTGAAGCGCAAGGACGACATCGCCCTGAATGCCATGAGCGCCGGTTGGATGAACGAATTTGTGGAAGTCGTTTTGGGAAGTTCCATCTTGATACCCATTGCCATTGGCTACTTGGGCATCGATAAAGTGGTAGAGCTTACGCAATCGGGTGGACTGGGACTGGGCTTTAAGACCTTGCCCTATTTGTTTGCCCAATGGGGACCGACGCTTGGCATGTTTGCCGGCGTGGCATGGTTCGGCCTGTTGTTTTTTGCCGGTATTACATCCTCTTTGGCCATGGGAACTCCGGTTATGGCCTTCTTGCAGGACGAATTCGGCTGGAAGCGCAATCCTTCCGCATGGGCCTTTGGCGCCATTGTCTTGGTTTTGGGGGCACCTACCGTATTGTGGTTCAACGAGGGCGTATTTGACGAGTACGACTACTGGGCGGGCACGGTGAGCTTGGTTGTCTTTGCTTTGATGGAAGTTATTTTGTTCGCTTGGGTTTTTGGCATGGAAAAAGGCTGGGCCGAAATTAACCAAGGAGCCGATCTCCGCATCCCAACGGTCTATCGATTTATAATTAAATACGTAACGCCTGTAATCTTGTTGGGAGTTTTTGTTGGGTCCCTCCCGGCCATTTACGACAAAATCACCCAGCCGGCCAATGCCTATGTGGTAGGTGCCCGGTTGTTGCTACTGGCCCTCTACATTGCAATATCCCTGGCTGTTTACGCTGCTTACAAGAAACGCCGCAACGCCATTATTCGTTAAACGATGAACGATTCTGCCTTTTTTACCATGATTGCGGCCCAGGGATTGGTGACCCTGTTTACCGTGTACTTCTTTGTGTTGGTTCTTCGAACACCTCCCAGACAGGAACCGGATTCGTTTGAAGAAAACGACGAGCGCGACTAAACCATGCGGCTCCGGTTCCCTGTTCGTTCGCAACGCATAGGGACGGGTTTGATCCTGGCCGGAGCCTACGTGTGGATGGGGCTAAACGTTTGGTTTCGTCCAGCCGTGCCGCCTCCGGAGCCCACGTGGTTTCCCATGCCGCCCGAGTCGGACCAGGACCGTCCGCGGGAGCGCGATCGCTTCCCCCGCACCAACGACCGCACCTTCCCATCGGACCGTCGCGCAACGAGCCCCCGAGACACGAATGTGGTGTGGGTCCAGCGCCCAAAAATGCGTTACCCCTTAGGCCCAGTAGATGCGAATGCCTTGGACAGTTTGGACGTTCTCCAGTGGGGCGTATCTCCTTTGTCGGTGGCGGCTTTCTTGCGGGAAAGGCGCACATGGAAAGGGTTTGTATCTCCCGATCAGCTCCCAAATTCTGCCACCATTTGGCCCATCGCCTGGACGTTTGGCCCCTTGCCGCCGCCCAGGGTGCTCCATACCTTGCCCAAAGAAGAACTGGGAAGGCATCCGCTCATTGGCTGGGAGCGCGCAGCCGCTTACCACCGTTACCGAAGCCGGGTCCGGCCCGTTCGGTCTTGGGGGGAATTGCGCGCCCTCCCGGGTTGGGAAGAAGTAGACGAAACCTTGCTGCGCAAATACTTCGTTTTAAGTCGAAAAGATTCTTTATCTTTGCACCCTTAATGAAAGGAGGTGTTTTAGCATGTTGGTAGTTCAAATCAAAGAAGGAGAAGGCATTGACCGCGCGTTGAAGCGTTACAAACGCAAGTTTGACAAAACAGGTACGATGCGCCAACTGCGTTCCCGCCAGGCATTCCAAAAGAAGTCGATTTCTCGACGCATGGAAGTAATCAAGGCGGCCTACGTCCAGACGCTCCGTCGCGCAGACATGGAATAACCTCCTCGTCCACACGATATTCAAAAGCCCCGTTGGTTCCCAACGGGGCTTTTTTGTGGTACATTTCCTCCTGCTAACCAGGTTACAATCGCGCCGTCCTTCCATGTCCCCCTCTCTTTCTCCCCCAAAAGCGACGCATGCCGCCGATTCGTTGGAATTTGCTTTGGAGGCCTTTGTGGGCCACTTGGAGAGGGAGCGTCGGATGTCTCCGGCCACGGTCGAAGCCTACCGCAGGGATTTGTACTTTTTTGTGACGTATTTGCGGGAGCAATACGAAGTGCAGGAACTGCGCCCCATTCAGACCCTCCATGTACGTTCTTGGTTGGCCGAAGCGGCAGATGCAGGATTGACGGCACGCACCTTAAACAGGCGGTTGTCCGTCCTGCGCACCTTCTTTTCGTTCGCCCAAAGCCGGTGGGAAAATGTGCCGCAACCGGCCTCTTTGCTGCGTGGGCTCAAAGTCCCCAAACGCGTGATTCGGGTTTTGCGGAAGGAAGAAGTCAACGACCTGCTGGACCCTCGCCGCTTCCCCGAAGGCTGGAAGGGGGAGCGGGATCGGTTTTTGCTGCTGACGCTGTACACCTTGGGAATTCGCCGTGCGGAGCTTCTCGGTCTGCGATGGTCCGACGTCGACCTGTCTGCCCGGTCGGTGCGCATTGTCGGAAAAGGGGACAAGCAAAGAATCTTGCCTGCCATGGAAGGTTGGCTGGAGTCTTTGCGGGATTTCCAAGACCTATCTAGAAACGAAGGGGTTCCGATGGAGTCCTGGATTTTCTGGGAGCATCCGAAGAAAAAACTGACGCCCAAAGGCGTTTATACCGTTGTTCATTCGTACCTTCAAGGTGCAAGCAGTGTTGAAAAGGCCAGCCCACACGTGATGCGGCACACCTTCGCAACCCACTTGTTGGATATGGGCGCGGACTTGGCGTCGATTCGAAGCCTTCTTGGGCATGCGAATCTCTCGGCCACCCAGGTGTATACCCATGCATCCATTGAGCAGTTAAAGTCCGTTGTTCAGCGGGCGCATCCTCGAGGCCGGGAGGGAGAGCGTCCTTAAATCCCCAATCTTATGCATGCTATTGTTCATGCCGTCGACGTCAAAAAAAGCGATCGTTTGTCTGGATTGATTGCTGAGAAGTTCAACA
>JBIIBX010000093.1:0-6314 GCA_044239185.1 Schleiferiaceae bacterium
CCAAACGAGGTCCAAGCCATCCAGCGAAGTGCCGGACATGGTTCCGATGGCGCATAGAGGTTTCACCTTTCAAAGATGCGGGTTTGGTCGCTACCTTTGCACTTCTCAGAAATCAAAATCCAAAACGATGCATTTTCAACTGACCGAGGAACACGAAATGATCCGCCAGGCGGCCCGTGATTTTGCCCAAGCAGAGCTGCTTCCAGGCGTGATTGAGCGGGACGACGAACAAAAATTCCCCAAAGAGCAGGTTCGCCAAATGGGAGAACTGGGTTTCATGGGCATGATGGTTTCTCCGAATTTCGGAGGCAGCGGCATGGATACCCTGAGTTACGTGCTGGCCATGGAGGAAATGTCCAAAATCGACGCTTCCGCAAGCGTGGCCATGAGTGTCAATAACTCCTTGGTTTGCTGGGGATTGGAAAAATTCGGTAACGAGGAGCAGAAAAAGAAATACCTGACGCCGTTGGCCAAGGGAGAGATCATTGGCGCTTTCTGTTTGAGCGAGCCCGAGGCGGGTTCAGACGCCACCTCGCAGCGAACGACGGCTATTGACCACGGCGATTACTACCTTTTGAACGGCACCAAAAACTGGATCACCAACGGCAATTCCGCCAGTGTGTACTTGGTTATTGCCCAAACGGATACTGCCAAAGGCCACCGCGGCATCAATGCTTTGATTGTGGAGAAAGACATGCCCGGTTTCCAAGTGGGCAAGAAAGAACACAAAATGGGCATCCGGGGCTCCGACACCCACTCCTTGATGTTTACCGATGTCAAAGTTCCCAAGGAGAACCGCATTGGCGAAGACGGGTTCGGATTCAAGTTTGCTATGAAAACCCTGTCCGGCGGCCGCATTGGTATTGCAGCTCAGGCCCTGGGCATTGCCGCAGGAGCTCTGGAGTTGGCAACAAAATACGCCCAAGAACGCAAGTCCTTTGGCAAGGCCATTGCCGACCACCAGGCCATTGCCTTCAAGTTGGCAGACATGGCCACCCGTATTGAAGCGGCGCGCTTGTTGGTGTACAAGAGTGCGTGGCTGAAGGACCAAGGTCTTCCTTTTGACAAGGAAAGTGCCATGGCGAAGTTGTATGCGTCAGAAACGGCCATGTGGGTGACCACCCAAGCGGTGCAAATCCACGGCGGCTATGGCTACGTGAAGGAGTACCACGTGGAGCGCCTGATGCGCGACGCCAAGATTACCGAAATCTACGAAGGCACGTCCGAGATCCAGCGGATGGTCATTTCCCGTGCGCATTTGCAGGAAAACCCCGTAGCGTAAGGAGAAAATTGGGTACAAAAAAGGGCCGGCGCGTAGCGCCGGCCCTTTTTTTTGTACCTATCTGATTTTTGCAGAATCCGCCGAGGTTCTTTCGGTTATTACCGCGTCCAGCGTCCGGACGTGTAGTCGGCCGATCCGCCGTCGTTTACCACCAACGAGTACGTTACTTGGTCGGTTAAGACCGAGTACGTTCCGGAACCGCTGAGGGTAAATCCGTTCATGGTTTGTTCGGGGATGGTCAGGACGGTGCCGGACACCGTGCCCAATACGGTGAAATTCAAGCCTTGGTTGTAGAGGCCGGAAACCGTGACGCCGTCGGGGTCTGCGCCGAGGTCCACTTCAACAGTGTACACCTGCGGGGCCAGATCTCCGGTTTGCTCATCGCAGGTCCAGGAGCCGGCCCAGTAATCGGTGCGGGGATCCAAGGGGACTTCGGGTTCGCAGGCCACCAACAGGAAGGCGGTGGCTGCAAGGAGGGTGGACCAGCGTGCGGTCCATTTGGCGAATAGGCGCATGAGCAAGACGGGGGTTGCTTATTTATTTGGGGTGGATTTTTTGGGCTCAGGACGGTCCATTTTGTTCAAGACGTCGGCCAATTCTTGGGTGACGTCCAGCTTGTCGGAAGCGTAGAGTACGTTGGTTTCGTAGACCAAAACCAGGTCGTATCCTTTCTCTTCCGCCAGTTGTTTCAGGGCCACATCCATTTGGTCCTTGATCTGCGTGTTCAAACCGGCCTCCTTTTCCGCCAGTTCTCCGGTGCGCTGCTGCTCCATTTGGCTGTAGCTCATTTGGATGCGTTGGAAGTCTGCCTGGGCGCGTTGCAATTGGACGGGGCTCAACGAAGGCGCGGCCTTTTCCAGGATGCTGTACTCCGTTTGCAGGTTTTGTTGGGCCCGAACCAGTTCGGCTTCCACTTTTTTGGCTTCCAATTCAAACTTTTCCGTCAATTCGCGGTGGTAGTCGTACAATTGGGTCAAGGAATCCGCGCGGACGTAGGCGATTTTCAGGCCGTCGGTTCCGCCGGTGGGCGTGGATTCGGAGGAGGTGCAGGAGGCGGCAAGCATCAAGGTGGCTGCGGCCAAAGAAGTAAAGATCAGTCTCATGAGGGTGAAGTTACGGAGTTCAAGGCATTGCGCACAAGGGATTCGTCGGCCAGGTGGGGAACGGTGATTTTTAGACGCGGGTGGCGCTTCATTTCCCGGCCTATGGCAATCAGGGCTTCGGGATTGCGGGCCCATGCCCGGCGGGCTATGCCGTTGTTGACGTCGAAGAAGAGCATGGTTTCCAGTTTTTGGTCGGCTTCGGGGGTGCCATCCAAAACCAAGCCAAAGCCGCCGTTGATGACTTCGCCCCAGCCAACGCCGCCGCCGTTGTGGAGGCTGACCCACGTGGCGCCGCGGAACGAGTCGCCAATGGCGTTGTGAACGGCCATGTCTGCGGTGAAGCGCGATCCGTCGTAGATGTTGGAAGTCTCGCGGTAAGGGGAGTCCGTCCCGGAAACGTCGTGGTGGTCGCGTCCCAGAATGACGGTGCCCAGCTGCCCCAAGGCGATGGCGTCGTTGAAGGCCCGCGCGATGGCGATTCGGCCTACGCTGTCTGCGTAGAGAATGCGCGCTTGCGAGCCCACCACCAGCCGGTTGCTCTCTGCTTGTTCGATCCACCGAATGTTGTCTTCCATTTGGAGGCGGATGTCGTCGGGGGCGTGGGCGGCCAGTTGGCGCAGTACCTTAGCGGCAATGCGGTCCGTGGTGCGCAGGTCGTCGGGATTGCCCGATGCGCATACCCAGCGGAAGGGACCAAAACCGTAGTCAAAGCACATGGGGCCCAGGATGTCTTGGACGTAGCTGGGGTAGGCAAATTCCAGGCCGTTGGACCCGGCTACCTCAGCGCCGGCGCGACTGGATTCCAACAAGAACGCGTTCCCGTAGTCAAAGAAGTACATGCCCCGGCTGTGCAGGGTGTTGATGGCCCGAACGTGGTTCCGCAACGTGGCTTGCACTTCGGCCTTGAACCGCTCGGGATCCGACGCCATAAGGGCGTTGGCCTCGTCGTAGGTGAATCCTTGCGGGTAGTAGCCCCCGGCCCAGGGGTTGTGCAAGGAGGTTTGGTCCGATCCCAGGTCTACGTGGATGGTGCGTTCCACCAATTTTTCCCAGAGGTCCACGGTGTTGCCGACGAAGGCGATGGAGGTGTTGCCCTGAACGGCTTGGGCCTCCAGGGCCAGGTCGATGGCTTCGTCTGCGGTGTAGACCAACCGGTCCACCCATCCTTGGGCGTGGCGTTTTTCGGCAGCGGCGGCATTGATTTCTGCGGAGATGCTGACCAGCCCGGCAATTTTTGCGGCCTTGGGCTGGGCTCCACTCATGCCGCCCAGTCCGGCAGTCACAAACAATTTTCCTTCCAACGGCCCGCGGGTAAACTTCCGTGCGGCATTCATGACGGTAATGGTGGTGCCGTGTACAATGCCCTGAGGACCAATGTACATGTAGCTTCCAGCGGTCATTTGGCCGTATTGGGAAACGCCCAAGGCATTGAAACGCTCCCAGTCGTCGGGTTTGGAATAGTTGGGAATGACCATGCCGTTGGTGACTACCACACGGGGAGCCCATGCGGTAGAGGGGAAAATCCCTTGGGGGTGGCCGCTGTGCAGATGGAGGGTTTCGTCGTTCTTCAACTGCGTCAGGTACTGCATGGTCAGCAGGTACTGTGCCCAGTTTTGGAACACCGCCCCGTTGCCCCCGTAGGTAATCAATTCGTGGGGGTGCTGGGCCACTGCGGGATCCAGGTTGTTTTGGATCATGAGCATGATGGAGGCTGCTTGCTCATTTTCCGCCGGGTACTCTTCGATAGGTCGGGCGTACATCGCGTACGTCGGCCGGTAGCGGTGCAAATAAATGCGTCCAAATTCCTGCAATTCCTGGGCGCATTCCGGGGCCATGGCCGCATGGTGCTCCACCGGAATGTAGCGCAAGGCATTTCGGATGGCCAGTACTTTTTCTTCCGGAGTGAGAATGTCCTTGCGTTTGGGAGCGTGGGAAACCGATGGGTCCCAGCCGGGGTGAGCGGGCAGGTGGGCAGGAATGCCGGCGCGCAAAGCGTCTTGGAAGTTCATAAATCGGTGGATTTGGACGACGGGTTTTTGTCAATGGCGCCTTTTTTGGGGTCGAACCCATAAGGACAGTGGCGGCAACCGCTTTGGCAGCAGTGGCCCCTTTTCAAATGGTAGACTTCCGTAAAAACCAGGTACCCTTCGGGGGTGCGGTAGAAATCTTCGGGGTCTAGATTTTTCATTTGGCAAAGGTTTTGCAAAGGTCGGAAAGAAAGACCTTTGCATTCATGAAAAGTCGCGGATTTGTTTGGGCCGTTGCCCTGGGGATGGGAGCGTTTTTTGGCCCTTTTGTTCGGGCGCAATCCCAGGTGGCAATTCGGTTGGATTACATCGAACGCCATGCCCCGCTTGCCGTTGCAGAAATGCGCGCCTACGGAATCCCCGCGAGCATCACATTGGCTCAGGGACTTTTGGAGTCCGCCGACGGAAAAAGCCGACTGGCCCGGGAAGGGAACAACCATTTTGGCATCAAATGCCACCAAGGCTGGACGGGTGCATCGTTGTTGCTGACCGACGACCGTCCGGACGAATGTTTTCGGGTGTACGGCAGCGTCGAGGAAAGCTACCGCGACCACAGCCTGTTTCTAAAGACCCGCAGCCGCTACGCAGCGTTGTTTCAATTGGCTCCAACCGACTACAAAGGATGGGCCCACGGCCTCAAGAAAGCCGGGTACGCCACTGCGTCGGACTACGCGGAACGCCTGATTAAACTTATCGAAACCAACGAATTGGACCGGTTTGACCGGCCGACCAAGGAGCTGGATTTGGCCGATTCCCCGAAAAACCGCCGCAAGCAGGCTCTGGACGGAGCGGCTACCCTTCACGGGATACCTTTTTATAGTGCCAAAAAAGACCAAACCTGGGACGAGGTGTCTCGGGAAACCGGCATTTCCGTGGCGACCCTGCTGCGGCACAACGACGCTCTGGTGTACACACCCGTAAAGCCGGGCATGCCGATTTACTTAAAGCGGAAAAAGGCCAGAACCACCAAGGACCAACCCACGCATACGGTCGTTGCGGGCGATACCCCCTGGGCACTGGCGCAGCGGTACGGAATTCGGGTCAAGTCCCTTTATGTGCTGAACAACTGGGAAGCCGGAGAACAGCTCACTCCCGGGGAGCAGGTGGTGCTTCGGTAAAGCTGGGAGGCGTGGTCGCCCACAAGGTGAACTGGCTCTTTTCCCCCGTCTGGGTCTCCCATTGGAGCCAGGTCGAAAATGCGGCATTGGGGGTTGCGCGCATGCCAAAGGCATGGCACGTACGGGGCGCCTCTGGGGGGAGGGGGGAGGTCGGTTTGGCCCGGAGAAATTCCACCAAAACCTGCAGTTCGGCCTCGCTGGAGGCCCAAACACCGGCCTGAGGTGTTGCCCGAAAAAGAACACCGGGAGGGGCTTTCACCCATTTTCTTGCGGGTTCTTGGAGGTTCCAAGCCGATGTGGAATCAGAAGCAGAAACCATCCACCCTTGGACGGGTAGTCCTTTTGCAACGCCTTGGACGCGGCCCCACCAGTAGCCATCGGAGCGTGGAGGAAGGTTGTCCAAGGAGTCTTTCCCGTCTGCTGCCCGCAAATCCACGGAGCGCCAATTCGGATGGGTCCATGCTTGCCACGGAACTTCCCCGGGGCCATGGGCCATTCGGGAACTTTGCCCGTCGGCTGGACGCGTCCCTGCGCACTCTGCGCGCCAGCCCGGCCAGGGGGAAGGCAGGGTGTCCCATTGGTTCAGGGACCAAAATCGCTCGGATGGGGCTGAGCTCGGGGAGGCGACGGCCACGGATGGCATCCAAGGGGCGGGTTGCCATGCAGGCAGTGCTGTTTTGGGGGATTCCTCGACGTCCATTTGGCGCAGGGCTTCGTCGACCAATTGCTCGTGGGCCGAGAGCGCGAGCAAGTCGCCTTTCTCCCCCAAAAAGAGCAGTCCTTC
>JBIIBX010000094.1:0-6275 GCA_044239185.1 Schleiferiaceae bacterium
GTCCAAGATTTAGACTTAGAGAAAACCCTTTCCGGTTATGTTTGGATTGCGCGCTAGGCCTTTGCGGGTTTTGGTAAGCCTGGGTTTGGGCTGCCTCGGTACTTCCTTGTTTGGCCAAGGATGGGTGCTGAACGATGCCTACTTGGTGCAGCCCACATTGATTGACCCCACCTATGCCGGGACCAGCGAGTATTTGTATACCAGTGCCCTGCAACAGAAATGGTCGGGAATGCCGGGCGCTCCAAGAAGCGGTTATTTCACGTGGGATGGATTGACTCCCAGCTACGGTTGGCAGGTGGGTGTGGTCAGCGAAAGCACCGGTCCTTTGGTGCGAACCAGTCCGCATTTTACGGTTTCTGTTCCGGTGCAGCTTCGGGCATCGCAAACCTTGTATGTGGCCTTGCGCGGGCAAGTGGACAGCTGGGGGTTGGATTTGCGCTCCTTGCGGCGGCAAACCCTCCTGGACCCCGTGGTAGACAACCAATCCGGCGTGACCCTTGGAACCAATTTGGGATTTGGCTTGCGGTACCAATTTTCGGATCGATTTTATGTGGGATTTAGCCGATTGGGGGCCGTTGGGTTGATTCCCTCTGCCTTTGGCAAAGTGCCCCCCACCCAATTTGTTTTCGGCGGAATCGAATGGAACACTTCGCCCCGTCAACGCTTTCAAATGGCTTGGACGGTTGGGAATTTGCCCGGATCTCCAACGGACTTGAACCTCCACGGAATATGGAAACGTCGGAATGTCGGAAATCTGGCGTTGACGGTATCACCTGGAGATCAGGTGGGTGTGGCCCTTTCCACCGCCGAGGGACGCCCGTACAAAATTCTGTACGCCTACAACGTGAATACCTCCACCCTGTCGCGTGCCAATTGGGGATCGCACCTTATTGGCATCCAATTTGGTTTGTCCAAGAAGGCCTGTACGCTTGAAGAACAACGGTACCTATGAGCGCGATTGGACGTTTCCTCCTCGTTTTGGCCGTTTTCTGCGGGGGCGCCACGTTGGCCTTTGGCCAAATGGCGCTTCAAAAACTTCCTGCGGACTGGCAAAGACCAGGCTTTGAAGCCATGCACCGCCCCCATCCGCAGACCGGCACGGTGTATTTTTTGGCCAATGGCGAAGCCAGCCCCAGCACCGTTTCACCCTACCGGTGCTTGCCGCAAGCCAAACCTTACGAGTTGCTGCAAACCGTAGGAGGATTTGTTCGCCGGGTAACCGTTGCAGGAACGGCCAGCTGGGCGAGTGCACCGGCGTTCGCTCCAAATGCCCGCACATTTGCGGTTTCCCGCTGGTCGGACACGTGCCGAAGCGGTAAAACCCCCCTTGAATTGGCTTTTTACACCGAATCCCCGGCTGGAGATCTTTGTTTGGAAGGCAGGTGCTACGCGTTGGACACCCTCTTGGCATGGCCTACCTGGAGTTCCGTGCAATTTCCCTTTTACCAAGAATCAAAGGACAGGTGGGTGTTTTCTGCCCGCCAAAATACCGAAGATCCCTTGGCGGTGTACGCCTGGTCCCCAGAAAACCAAGGACCTTCCTCCCCTCTTCCAATCGACACTTCCCAGAGAATTTCCAAAAAATCCGCCCCTGTACTCCTGGTTCCCGCAACCTCCGGGCGGGATTTGATTTATCCCACCTGCGTGGGAGATACCGTCTTTTTCAGCGAAGTGCTCTCTGAGAAGGAGTGGAAACTGCACGCCGTTCACCACGGGCAAGAACATGCACTTCCGAATTGGATTCCTCCGCATGCCCGTTTGTTCAATTACCAGCGCTGGGGAAAAGACAGCATCGCGTTTAATGCGGCACCCTTAGGAGGCGCCAGCGGTACAGACCTCTATGTTTTTGCCCCGCGCCGAACACGCGTGCTTAAATCAACCTACCTACCCCAGTTCACCGCTTGGTTTGGCGATTTCAGCTCCACGGCGGACGCCCTTTTGGCTGCTGAAGTACTGCGGGAAAAATACACCTTCAATGGTCTTTTCATCAACCAAGTAGGGCGCGTTTTCCGCTTGGAAACGCCCATTGAGCAAAATTACCAAGAACTGGAGTACCAGGCCGCCATCTTGGGGCAATCCCATCCGGGTGCGGTACTTTATGAAAATGGCTACACCGAAGCAACGGAATGGGTCTCCATCGGGTTCGGCACCAACAAGCCGTCGTGGACATCCGCCTCCCGAGACACCTTGGAGTCCTTTCTCCGCGCGCATCCTGCCGGCTCTGGCCATTTGGAAATTCACGTGTATTTTCCGCAAAACAAGCCATGGGAAGAAGGCATGGCCTTGGGAATCGAACGCGCCAAAAATCTCCGCAAATGGGCCGATAAAGCTGGTTGGTCAAATGCAGAGGTCTCAGTGCGATCGGCCGATCCCGCCTTGGAATGGTGCCCTACCCAAGACACGTGCCGGGGGCAATTGGTAGGCCATTGGGGCCGACTGGTCTTTGTGCCCCGCGATTTTAAGCGAACCGAATTGTTCCGTGCCCGGGAAGCGATGGTCCGCATTGCAAAAAAAGAAAGTGCCAGTGCGGTTGCCTGGAACCTGCCCCAGTATGCCTTGGAATTGGGCATTTTTTCCGGCTTGGAGGAAGCTGCCCAAGTGGGCCAAGCCCTCCTGGCGCAGCAACCGGACCTGCACCTGGAATTGGCACAGCGATTAACCAAATTGTGGGCATTGGAATTGCCCGTTCAAGGCGACGAGTCCAACGCCCAATTTTTTCAGAAAGATTGGTTCGACCGCGGGTTTTCC
Source organism: Schleiferiaceae bacterium (assembly GCA_044239185.1). Classification (GTDB taxonomy): domain Bacteria; phylum Bacteroidota; class Bacteroidia; order Flavobacteriales; family Schleiferiaceae; genus CAMDTE01. Next base: position 2,749 of record JBIIBX010000094.1, read on the forward strand.
GAAGTTCGCTGGGTAGACTACGGGAGCGTACGCGGTGGCAGAAGAATGCCGGAAACGATCCAAGAGACCTCTGCAGACAGCGCGTTGTGGGTAGGTCCAAGCGCCGCGTCCACAAGCGGAATAGTACGGCTGCGTTCTGCCATCAACCGAGCCCAAGGTTCCCCCTCCGTCGTTCGAATTTCCAACCGGGATCCGCTAACCGGCGTGTGCGACGTACCCGGTGCGTGTGCGGACGGTTGGGTCACCGGAAAGTACACCCTCCTTATGCCCCGCCTGGACCCCGTGCGCCGCAGCCCCTCTTTGGAACAAAAAACCAAGGAGACAGAACGGCAGCTCTATCCCTTGCCCGGTCCGTCCCCCGCTTGGTGGATTGTATTGGATTCGTCGGACCAACCGGAGGCGGCCTATGCCCTTTCGAAGTCCTTGGCTAAAAAGTCAAGACTAACCGCAGATTTGGGCGTGTTTTTAATGGGCCAGAAATGGCGTATTGGTCTTTTTGGAACCGGCGATCCCGCCACAGGAGATGCCTTGCACGGCATCCTTACCGAAGACTTTTCAGGAGCTACTTTTCATGCGGACTCCCGTCCATTTGGGGGCGTCATGGAAATGCAAAACTGGACAGGCACCCCGCTTTCCGTTTGCTCAGAGGTGGTTGCCTGGCGAAGCGCGCATCCGGAACTTCCTGCCCGGGTGGTACTGTATGGTCCGGCGGACAGGACTTCTTTCTCAGGTGCCACTTTGGCTGCATTTGCGAACCAATTGAACAAAGAACTCCAGGCTCAAAACTTGGCTCCGGTGGATGTGATTTTGGAATGGAACGACCCGCATGCCAGCGACTGTACCAGCGGCTGCAGCCACCGGAATCCTCCCCACAACCGGTTGGTTATTTTTGCCGCAAAACCCTGATAAAAGTCAGGAAAAAAAAGCGTTTTTATTGACTTATCTCATGGATTGACCCCGGTGGGTCGTGGACCTTTGGTCTATTAAACAATCCCATGAGAAAGTACCCTTCCTTCTTTGCAGCCCTCTTGGTGGTGGGCACGCTCACCGGTCAGAACTTGGTTCAGACCCACCATTCCTTGTTGATTCAGGGAACCTCCAACCTGCACGACTGGCAAAGCAAAGCCGCCGTTGTCAAATCGACCGGAACCGCCGTGCTCGCTAACGGGTCGGTTGTGGACGTAAAAAATTTCTCCGTAACGGTGCCGGTGAAGAAAATTGAAAGCGGAAAAGGCCTGATGGACACCAAAACGTGTGCCGCCTTCAACGAGCCCCTGAATCCGACCATCGCCTTTGTTTGCGCCGACGCACTTGTAAACGGCTCCTTGGTAACACTGAAAGGAACCTTGACCATGAACGGGGTGTCCCAGCCGGCTACCGTCGTTGCCCAGGGCAAATGGATCAACGGGCAATACACCTTGAACGGCAGCCACACCGTGGACATGACCGCGTTTAAAATGAGACCTCCCGAAGCCGTTATGGGCACCATCAAAGTGGGCCCAAAAGTCACCCTTTTGTTTCAAACCGTTTATTCCATTCAAAAACCACAATCATGAAAAACACGCTGAAATTGGGGATCGCTCTTGCGGTTCTTTGTGTGGGCCAAGTGGCTCAAGCACAACAACCGGAAATTCAGTATTTCCGCTACCGCGATGCCAGGGGCCTGAATGTATTTGAGACCTCCAAAAAGAATACGGTCGCCTACGACGGCATGGCCCTGCGAATTGGAGGCAACTTCACCCAGCAATTCCAAGCACTCACCCACACGACCGCAAGCCCCATTGGCTTGTACAAACTGTCTCCCGGATTCAACGTGGCCACCGCCAACTTGAACTTTGACATCCAATTGGAGGACGGCATTCGGGTTTCCTTGGAAAACTACATGTCTTCCCGGCACCACAACGAATTTTGGGTAAAAGGCGGCTACATCCAAATGGACAAGTTGCCCATGATTCCCGGGATGGACTGGTTCGACAAGTACCTGACCGTGAAAATTGGCCACTACATGCCCAATTACGGCGACATGCACTTCCGCCGCACGGACAACGGCAACGCCTTGCACAATCCCTTTGTAGGAAACATCCTGATGGATGCGTTCACTACCGAAATTGGCGGAGACCTTCGCTTTGAAAGCGGACCCTTCTTTGCTGTTGTCGGCATGACGGGAGGCCTCATCAGCGGAGACATCCAAGACAAAGGGTACTTCAAGGCCGCCACCGCCACCGACTCGGTCCAAATCCAAAAAATGCCCTCCGTTTTGGGTAAAATTGGGTTCGACAAAGAAATTCAAGAAGACGTACGGGTTCGACTGAGCGCCTCCGTGTACCACAACACCACCACTTCCCGAAACACCCTGTATGCAGGCGACCGCACCGGGTCGCGCTTCTACTTGGTGGTAGAACCCGCCGTGACCGGCACCCCCCCCGTGGCCGTTACCGCTACTTCCAACTTCACTTCCGGTCGAATCAATCCAGGCTTTACCACCAACGTAACCAGCGTAATGGTGAATCCATTTATCAAATTCAAAGGCCTGGAGTTATTCGGGATGTACGAGTTATCCTCGGGCTACAACATGGCGGGTGACGCCGTCGTGACCGATGGTGTGACTTCTTTTGAAAAACGCACGGTGAACCAGTGGATGGGCGAAGCGATCTACCGTTTTGCAGACGACCAATTCTACGTGGGTGGACGCTACAACATTGCCCAAGGCCAATTCTACAGCGGATCGGTTTACGACAAGGCAGAAGGCGTTTACGAATTGGGCGACCAAACCGCTACCCGCTTGGAAATCGCCGGTGGATGGTTCATGACCCCCTCCATCCTTTTGAAAGCTTCTTACGTAAATCAGGACTACACAGGATTTGACCAACAAACAGCCGGGGCCCTAAGCGACATTCGCAGCGGAGCCAACTTCAACGGCGCCATGCTAGAGGCAGTTATCGGTTTCTAACCCCGCTCCCCTCTTTGCATTTCTCCCCCCAGGGTCTTCCTTGGGGGGATTTTTTATTCTTGAGCCAACGGAACAAACCGCAGCGAAAAGTCTACCGAAAACTGTTCGGAAACGGTTATAAGCCCACCTGCCCGCTCCGGTGGGACCAAGCCAAATTGGCTAAATGCAAGCGGGACCGTCCCCTTCAACACCATGGCCTGGTTGGTGAGTTCGTACGTAAAGGGCACCTCTACCTGGCGTTTTTTTCCGGCCACTTCCACCAGCAGCATGCATTTCCCATCCGACCGGGTGGATCCGGGTATAAATTTTAACACCTGCAAATAAAAGCGAATCGTCGGGTAGTGCTTTTCCTTCAAAGTAGACCGCAAGTCTTTGTTCATCAACGCGTTTCCGCAGTCAATGGAGGAGACAACCACCTGCATAGGCGCTCCGGAAAAGGCCACCAAGGCGGGACTCTCTTGCACAGATGCCCAAATGGCCCCCTGCGTAATCACTGCGGTAGAACGGCACGTAAACCCACTAACGTTGGAGGTTCCCCGGACGGCCACGGTACTGCCTTGCCCCATTTCAAAAAGAA
>JBIIBX010000095.1:0-6261 GCA_044239185.1 Schleiferiaceae bacterium
CAAGCCACGTTACGCGGTACCTGAGCCCCAATGCCAAAGCCAAAGCTAGGAGGAAAAAAGTAGCGGCAGGATAGGCCCGGTCTGCCCAAAATGCGGCTCCAAATGCCGAAAAAGCAACAACGACCCAAGTAACTACACGCGGCCACTTTTGCCCTTTGTCGGTCCACGGAAAAAACAAGTTGAGGACCTCGTAAATAAAGAAACACGCAAACGGGACCACCACAAAAAAGAGCCATTCCTCAATGGGAAGACCAAGCGGTTTCCATCCCAAAACATACCGATCCGTAAAGCCCCAATGCCCTTGGGCCGTAAAGAAAACATCCCACGGAATAAACAAGGCATACACCGCGAGGGTTGCTACAAGAAGCGACTTCCAATACTGGATGTAGCGAATACGGGGCTCAAAAGCCCGGCTCAAAGGGCCGAAAAACGTAAAGGCAATCAGCCCGATGTAGAGGTATTTCTCCATTTTCTACGACCGTTCTTTGGCCATGGCGGCAGCTTCTTCGCGAATCATGCTGCGGGGCACCCACAGCATGCCAAAATGGGCAGACCCTTCCTTGGTCAATACGCGGTGGTGCATTTTGTGCAGCCTGCGCACGGCCCGGAAATAGGGCGTGTCAATCTTTTGAATCCAACGGAAACGCTGGTGGATGAACAATTCGTGCACAAAAAAGTACGCCAAACCGTAACCGGCAATGCCAAAACCAAAGCCCACTGCCAGCCAGACGCCGTACATCATGCCCAGCATGATGCACAACCAACTGGGAATGGCAAAAATGAGAAAGAAAGCATCGTTTTTTTCAAAGAAACCGGGTTCTTTGGTGTGGTGATCCGCGTGCAACGACCACAGCCATCCGTGCATCCAGTATTTGTGCGCTGCCCATGCAGCACCTTCCATGGTTACGAAGGCCACCAATCCGGCTAAAACAGGTCCGAGAATTTCCATGGAGGTATAACGATAGGAGCGGGTAAAAGTTCTAAAAAAACGGCCAAGATTACGCGGCGGGAACCGACTTCAGCACTTCAACGAAAAACGCGTGGCTCTTTGCAACCGAGTCGATTTTCACCCGCTCGTCGGGGCTGTGGGCTCCGGTAATGGTGGGTCCAAAGCTGATCATTTCCATTCCGGGACAGCGCTCGCCAATGATTCCGCATTCCAAACCGGCATGGCAGGCATTCACCATCGGTTCTTCGTTAAAAAGACCGACATAGGTGGTACGCATCAACGAAGCCAAGGCTCCTGCTGGTGCGGGATCCCAACCCGGATAGGAACCGGCAAATTCGGTCTGCAATCCGGCCAAGGCAAATTGCCCGCGCAGGGCCGCTGCCGTAGCCATTTTCTCCGAATCGACGCTTGAACGGGTAAGGCACTGAACGGTTGCCTGTTCGGGCTGTACGTGCAAGGCGCTGACGTTGTTGCTCGTTTGCACCAAGCCGGAAATAGTCGGACTCATGCGCACAATGCCGTTGGGAGCCGATGCGACCGCGCGAATCAACCGGCCCTGTACGCCCGGATCCATGCTTTTTACCGGAACCGGCACTTCCTCCCACTCCAGGACCAGTGCCGCATCCGTGTGCGCATGTTCCTGAGTGAGTTCTGTTTTTAGTTGAGATAAAGCGTGCAATGCCTTTTCCCAGTGGGAGTTGGCAATAGCTATAGTCGCCTTTGCTTCGCGGGGAATGGCATTGCGCAAACTGCCTCCCTTCCATTCGGACACCAAAGCACATGCAGCTTCTTCCAAGGCCACCAAAACCCGAGCAGACAGGACGTTGGCATTGCCGCGGCCCAAGTGGATGTCCATGCCGGAGTGCCCCCCGGTCAAACCGCGCAACCGAAGAGACAAGCCGCGGTAGCCGGATGGAACCGCGCTGGAGGAATAGGTTCCCGTGGAGGTGACATCTACCCCGCCCGCGCACCCCACGGTCAATTCGCGGTCGTCCTCTGTGTCAATGTTCAGCAAAAATTTCCCTTGGACCCAGCCTTCTTGCAAACCCAAGGCACCGGTCATGCCGGTCTCTTCGTCTACCGTGATAAGCAGTTCCAATGGGGGGTGAACAGCGCTGGGATCTGCGAACACCGCCAAGCCCATGGCAAGTCCCATTCCGTTGTCTGCGCCCAAGGTGGTGCCGCGGGCACGAACCCAACCGGATTCTACAAACATGTTGATGCCTTCTGCATCAAAATCGTGGTTGGTGCCTTCGTTCTGCTGGCAAACCATGTCCATGTGGGCCTGAATAACCACAGGAACGCGGTTTTCCATTCCCGGTGAGCCCGGCTTGTGAGCCAACAAATTCCCGACGTGGTCTTCCTTAAACGCAATGGCACGTTCCGAAAACCAATTTTTCAGGTACGCCCTGATTTGCTCTTCTTTCTTGGACGGTCTTGGGATGGCGTTCAAGCCCGCAAATTCGGACCAGACGGATGCTGGTTCCAATTGGTCTCCGCCGTCAATCAAATTTCTGTTGTCCATGTTCAGTTCCAATGAAAGGTTGTAATCTGCTTCAAGTCAGGATGCAAGCTCTTCGCCACCGGACAGGCCAAAGCCGCCCGTTCCAAAACCTCGCGATCCGACTCCGCTACGCTTTGGTAAACGTGGAACCCCACGTGGATTTCCGCAACCCGACGCGGGCCTTCCGCAGCCATCACTTTGGTGACTTCCAAAGACGGATTTCCAATGTCGATGCTGCGCGCTTGGGCCGCTTGCGCAAAGATGGTGAGCATGCATGCGCCCAACGAAGTGGCCAGCAAGTCCGTGGGAGAAAAGGCCTCGCCCAGTCCTTGGTTGTCCAAGGGTGGATCCGTTTCGACGGTTTTCCCGGAACGAACGTGCATGCACTCGGTTCGGTAGGACCCGGTGTACTTGACGATGGCGGTTGACATGCTGCTGAATTTTAAGGTTAAGGTCGTGCCCAGCGCACGCCGTAATTGGCATAACCCGACGTCGGTTCCGGCTGGTACCAACGAAAGGCTTTGAACGGGGTTTCCAACGGTACCGGACGACTCCAATCTCCCGATTGAACTTGCGCGGAAACCCATTGCGCCATGGCCATACCGTGGTAGCTCCATCGACCGGGTTCCGCGTTCCACTGCCGATTGTAGGCTCCGGACCATTGCTGTAAATCCGGGTTGGCGTAGTCCCAGGTCTCGATTTCGGACCACACCGCGTCTTTTTGAACAAAGGTTCTTGGTTCCAACGAGGGAGATTCTGCGGCAGACCCCACCAGCACCAAACGACTGCCCGTGGGGTGGGCCGCTACGGTCTTCAAAAGCGTTGCGGTGGTGCCTGCAGGAAGAACGCGGCAAGGGATTTTAGGCACGTCGAATGCCGGCGAAACTTCCGATTTCGGTTGATTTTTTCGTGCTGCAAAACCCGCATGGAACCAGGGCTCCTTCATAACAGGCTTTCCTGCGGTGGGAGTGGATTCTATGTACGGTAGAATTTGGTAGGCAGTACAAAGTTCCACCAACCCGTAACCCATTCCGTAGGCTTCGTCCTGATCCCGCGGAGTGGCTGCCCAAAGGTTGGCTTTGGACTCCACGGAGGTGCTTCGGGAAACCGGATTGACCACAATTCCTTTCCAAATATGGGCCAATTGCTCGGAGGCGCTGGATTGCATGGGCCCCACCACCATTTGGATGCCGGCCCGATTGAGTTCAGCAGCCAAGGCCGGATACCCCGGAACGGTTTGGCCGTTGATGCCAAAAACCGACTTGGAAAACTCGTCGATCCAGACCACTTCCAAATGCAAGGAATCTGCCATCAGCCGAAATCCTGCGGCGAACTCCCACGCCATGGCGGTTCCCTTGTCCAAGGGCTTGCCGGAAGCTCCCAAGGTGTCCAAGGTACCGGATTGCAGGGGAAGCCACACGGCCACAACGGGCGACTGAGCGTGCGCCGCAGCAGGGCCAAACAGCGATAAAACAACCCAATAAAGCACTTTCAAGGCCCTTTTGAGGCGCTGTTGGTGGAACGCTTGTGAATTATTGGGGCTTACTCCCATTCGATGGTTGCTGGTGGCTTGGACGAAATATCGTACACAACGCGGTTCACCCCTTTGACCTTGTTGATGATGGAATTGGAGATGTCCGCCAAAAAGCCGTACGGCAGGTGCACCCAGTCGGCCGTCATGCCGTCTGTGGATTCTACAGCGCGAAGGGCCACAACCTGTTCGTAGGTGCGCTCGTCGCCCATGACGCCGACACTCTTAACAGGCAATAAAATAGCTCCCGCTTGCCACACCTGGTTGTACAAACCGTGGTCCCGCAGGCCTTGGATAAAGAGGGCGTCTACTTCTTGCAAAATCCGCACGCGTTCCCGGTTGATGGGCCCCAAGATGCGGATGGCCAAACCGGGACCGGGGAAAGGATGTCTTCCAAGCAACTCCGGGTCAATTCCCAACGCAGCTCCTACCCTTCTGACTTCGTCTTTGAAGAGCATGCGGAGCGGTTCAACCACCTGAAGCTTCATAAAGTCCGGTAAACCGCCCACGTTGTGGTGGCTTTTGATGGTTGCAGAGGGCCCTTTGACGCTGACAGACTCGATAACGTCCGGGTAGATCGTACCCTGACCCAGCCACTTCACCCCGGGGATGGCCATGGCCTCTCGGTCAAACACTTCAATAAAGACCCGACCAATGATTTTGCGCTTGGTTTCAGGATCTTCCACCCCGTCCAAGGGGGTGAGGAAGTCGTCGGAGGCATCTACCCCCTTGACTTGAAGGCCCATGCCTTCGTATTGTTTGAGGACCGAGGCATACTCGTCTTTGCGCAACAAACCGTTGTTCACGAAGATGCAATGCAAGCGGTTGCCAATGGCTTTGCTCAACAACACGGCCGCAACCGTCGAATCGACTCCGCCACTCAACCCGAGCACCACGTGGTCCTCTCCCACTTGGCTCCGAAGAGATTCCACCGTGGCTTCTACAAAAGAGGAAGGCGTCCAGTCGGCCTGAAAACCGCATACGCCCACCACAAAATTCTTCAACAAGGCAAAACCGTCGGTGGTGTGGTACACCTCTGGGTGGAACTGGATGCCCCAGGTGGGTTCGTCCAAAAACCGGTAACCGGCCACGGCAACATCGGCTGTCGAAGCCTCAATAACCGCATTTTGAGGCAAGCGGACGATGGTATCTCCGTGGCTCATCCACACTTGGGAAGGGGCCGAAATTCCTTGAAACAACCGGGAATCGGAGGCCACGGTTTGAAGCATGGCCCGGCCGTACTCGCGGTGGGTGCTCCGGGCAACTTCTCCTCCCGAAAAGTGCGACAGGTACTGGGCCCCGTAACACACCCCCAACAAGGGCAATTTTCCCCGGATTTGCGACAAATCGGGATGGGGGGCGCCAGGCTCCAACGTGGAATGCGGAGAACCCGACAGGATCACTCCCTTGATTCCGTCGTGCATGGGCGGAATGGAGTGATACGGATGGATTTCACAGAAAACATTCATTTCCCGCACTCTGCGGGCAATTAGCTGCGTGTATTGCGAGCCAAAGTCAAGGATCAGCAGGGTTTCTTGCATGGTTCAAAGGTACGAAAGCCAAAGGAGGCGGCCGCCTAGAAGGGTCAACCCCAAGGCAACAAAAATTTGCAAAGGACGCAGCGTCAATTTGGGCAAAAACCTGCGGCCCACCAAGCTGCCCAACAACGCTCCAGCCATCCCCCACAATACGACCGGCATCCATTCCATTCCCAGGCGTTCTCCTTGAAAATAATACATGGGAATCCGGGAGAAATCCACCGCCAATGCCACCCAGGAACCGGTAGCCACCACGCGCTGAGCGGTCCAGCCGGTTCGGCTCAAGAAAAAGGAGCGCAAGGCTCCTTGGTGGCCGCTGAATCCGCCTGCAAACCCCGAAAGCACCCCGCCCAAGCCGAGTCCCCAAGGCTTTTGCGCCCAAGTCGCCTGGAGGTGCTTGGTTGGAAGGGTTTCCAAAACCGCAAAAAGGACCAAGGTCCAGCCAATGGCCCTTTGGGCACCGGGGCCTGATAGCGACTCCAGCATCCATGCGCCCAAAAAGGCCGCTCCCGCAGAGGCCAATCCAAAATACAGGGCCGAACGCCATTCCACCCACTGAAATGTCAAGCCGCCTTTGAGGAGATTGTTCACCAAATGGACAACGGCTACAGCCAGTACCGCCTCGTGCGGCCGGTCGGGGTGCACCAACAGGAACGCGGGCAAAAGCAAGGTCCCCAAACCAAAACCACTGAAAAACGTCAAGGTACTGGCTGCCAAAGCCAATGCAAACAATCCAAGG
>JBIIBX010000005.1:0-22777 GCA_044239185.1 Schleiferiaceae bacterium
GCGCTGGTTTTAACGGCGTTGGTCGCCGAGGCAGCGGCACGTTTTTTGGCGTGGGCCAGGGCGGCTTCGCGCACCCACATCCCATCGTCGTGGGCTTTTTGGCGGGCCGCCAAGCGTTCTTTGTTGCAAGGACCGTTTCCAGCGATTACCTGGAAAAACTCTTCCCAGTCGATCGGGCCAAAATCGTAGTGTCCGCGGGCTTCGTTCCACTTCAAATCGGAATCGGGTACGTGGAGGCCCAAGAACTCCACTTGCGGAACGGTTTTGTCTACAAATTCCTGACGCAGTTCGTCGTTCGTTTTGCGTTTAATGCGCCAAGCCATGGACTGGGCGGTATTGGGCGACTGATCGTCGGGCGGGCCAAACATCATCAGCGACGGCCACCACCAGCGGTTGAGGGCGTCTTGGGCCATGGCTTTTTGTTCCGGGGTACCGGCAGCCAGGTGCATCATGATTTCGTAGCCTTGGCGTTGGTGGAAGGATTCTTCCTTGCAAATGCGCACCATGGCACGGGCGTAGGGTCCGTAGGAAGTGCGGCACAGCATCACCTGGTTGGCAATGGCTGCTCCGTCTACCAACCAGCCCACTGCACCCATGTCTGCCCAGCTCAAGGTGGGGTAGTTGAAGATGCTGGAGTATTTGGCGCGTCCGGCGAGCAAATCTTCCAGGAGCTCTTCCCGGGAAATGCCCAACGTTTCCGCGGCGCTGTACAGGTACAAACCGTGGCCGCCTTCGTCCTGGACTTTGGCCAAGAGGATGAGTTTGGAGCGCAAACTGGGAGCACGTGTGATCCAATTGGCTTCAGGCAACATCCCAACCACTTCGGAGTGGGCGTGCTGCGAGATTTGCCGGATCATGGTCTTCCGGTATTTCTCCGGCATCCAATCTTTGGGCTCCACCTTGTTGTCTGCGTCAACGTAGGCTTGGAACCGCTGTTCGAGTGAAATTTCTTCTCCCATAGGGCCTTGATTTCTGATACTGCAAGTTTACGAAAGGAACCAACGCGCACCGCGCTGCGTTACCTTTGTATTCACCTCCTGTTAACGTTTCTAAGCGCCACTAAGTTTATGTTGGGATTTTTTAAGAAAAAGACCGAAAATTTGCCCGGATTGATCACCACCGCCGAAGCCCAAAAGGGACGGGGTGCCCCCAAATTTCACGGACTCACGGTGCGGGAAGTGCGCCGGGAAACAGCGGACTCGGTTTCCGTGGCCCTGGACGTGCCGGCCGACCAGTGGGACCAGTGGCGTTTTCGCGCAGGGCAGTACCTGACGTTTCGTGTGGCCTTGGACGGCCAGGAAATTCGCCGTTCGTATTCCTTGTGTTCCAGCCCCGTGAGCGGCGAGCTCCGCGTGGCCATCAAGCAGGTGGAAAACGGAAAGTTCAGCACCTGGGCCAACACCCAGCTGGCCGCCGGAACGGCCTTGGAAACCATGCCCCCGCAAGGAAATTTTGTGTTTGACCCCGTGGCCGAGCGCGCCGCGCACTACGTCGGATTTGCTGCAGGCAGCGGAATTACCCCCGTGCTCAGCATCTTGACCACCGTGTTGGAGGCCGAACCCAGCAGCACGTTTGCGTTGTACTACGGCAACCGCTCCACGTCGTCCATTCTGTTCAAGCAAGTGCTGGAAGACCTGAAAGACCGCTACCTCGGTCGGTTGGAAGTTCACCATGTGCTCAGCCGCGAGGACCAAGGGGCCGATGCCCTGAAGGGACGCATTGACCAAGACCGGGTGGCCCTTTTTGCCGAGCGTTTTCCCGCGTTGACGTCGGCCAAGGCGTTTTACTTGTGCGGCCCAGAGCCCATGATCCACGGCGTGACCAATGCACTGGTAGCGTTGGGTGTCCCCAAGGACCGCGTTCATTTTGAATTGTTTACAGCCGCCACGCCCGCAGCAGAAGCCCCCAAAGCCAGCGCCAAAGGGCTGGACAAAGGCACCACGGTGCAAGCCACGGTGATCCTGGACCGCGAGGAAACGCATTTTGCGATGCGTCCGAAGGACTTTATTCTGGACGCAGCCTTGGACGCCGGAGCCGACGTGCCCTATGCGTGCAAGGGAGCCGTTTGCTGCACCTGCCGCGCCAAGGTGTTGGAGGGCGAGGTGGAAATGGCCATGAACTATGCCCTAAGCGAGGAAGAAGTGGCCGACGGTTACATCCTCACCTGCCAAGCCATGCCCAAGACCGACCGGGTGGTGGTCAGTTTTGACGAGTAAGAAACGGCGAAAAACGCGGCCTATTGGCTTTTGTTAGGGCTGGGGGTGCCTGTAAGGGACCTCGGCCGCAATGGCAATCACGGACTGCACCCGTTCAAACGGCGGGCGGTGGATCCGCGCCAATAGGCGGGCCAAACCGCTTCCCGGCTTGTCTGCGGAATGGGTTTCCAAATAGACGTTGGCGTGCACATCTTGGCACAAATGCGAGGCGTTTTGAAGGCCCAAATTGACCGGCCCACCCAAGAAGAAAGGCAAGCCGTACCGCATGGACGGAGCCAAAACCGTGCACGGACGCGCCATGACCGGGCGCAAAGCACGCAACCGTTTCCGGCCGTGGTACCCGTGGGGGGCCACCAGCAAGCTGCCGTCGGGCGACGAAATCCACACGGCTTGGTGCGTGGGGCGCCACCAAGGAGCAGATAAGTGGGTAAACGACACGCCGGGCAGAGCATCTGTCGAGAAAAAAGGATCTCCAAGGGCTACCAGGGTTCTTCCCGTGGGAAAGATGCGGCGCAACCGACGCAAGGCACCGGGCGTGGCCAGCAAGGGGATGTGCGCGGGGAGTGCCCGCAGCGATTCTTCGTGGCAATGGTCCGAGAAAGGAAGCGTAACGAGAATGCCGTCCAGGGATCCCAAGGCCTCCAGCGGCCAGGCCGCCTCAGGCAGGTGCTGGGTGTGGAACCAGCCCCAACCATCTACTTCGGGTCCTGCCAACCACGGGTCAATCAAGATGCGGAGCCCGTTGGTTTCCAGGAGCCAGCTGTGGTCGGGGTTGACGCGGGTCAGTTTCATGGTTTGCGCATGTAAAAGTGCGGAATTCCGTCTTCCAAAAATTCGTCTCCTTGAATCAAAAAGCCAAAGTCGGCATAAAATTTTGTGAGGTAGGACTGGGCCATGATCCGCACCGGTCCCGGCCACCGCTGTGCGACCTCGTCCAACGCGCGCTGAAACAAGGCGCGTCCCAGTCCGGTTCGGCGAACGCTGCCCGCTGTAGCCACGCGGCCAATGCTGGCCTCGAGGTAACAGGATCCAGGAGGGAGCAGCCGAGCAACGGCCAGGGCTTGGGCGGGGGGAGTGCCGGGGAGCCAGAGGTGCAAGGCGACGGAATCCAGGCCGTCCGTATCCAAATAGACGCAGTTCTGTTCCACCACAAAGACGTCGGACCGCAAGGCCAGCAGGGAATACAACTCCCCCGAAGTGAGGGCATCGAAGGGTTTGAGTTGCCAGTCCATCGCGTCTGCAATGTCCGTACTTTTACCCTATCGTTCCAAATGCCATGAAACCCTCCATGCACGCCCTTGTCGAAGCTTTTCCCCACCATGTGTTGGACGCATTGGACCGCGGTTCAGCGTTCGTTCAAACGGGTACGCGGCCGGACCGCGAAATTCGGGAGGTGATCTTCACCGGAATGGGAGGATCCGGCATGGGTGCAACCTTGGCGGTAGAGTGGGCGTCGGCCGCATTGCGGCTGCCCGTATCGGTTTCCAAGCGGTATACGCTGCCCGCGCATGTGGGTCCTCGCACGGCAATTGTGGCCATGAGTTACAGCGGAGACACCGAGGAAACCCTGGCCGCCGTGGCACAAGCCCGGTCCGCGGGCGCGTGGATTTTGGCCGTGGGGTCCGGCGGAGCGCTGCAGCAGCAGGCGCTGTCACACAACGAAAATTTTTGGTCCATGGACCCCGGGAATCCGCCGCGTTCCATGGTCGCTTTTGGGCTGGTGTATGCCCTTTTTGCCCTGGAATTTTGCGGCGCTGGGGCAGTGGATTCTTGGCAATCCGGCTTGCGCCGCGCCGCCACCGCGTTGGGCGAGCGTTCCGGCGAAATCCGGTCCCGTGCCGCCCAGCTCGCTCCTGTTTTGGCCGGGAAAATCACGGCTTTTTATGCCACCACCGGCGCCGGATCCATTGCGACCCGCTGGCGCCAGCAGTGGAACGAGAACGCCAAACTTCCCGGCTGGGATGCAGAAATTCCCGAAATGAACCACAACGAAACCGTGGGATGGGCCGGGGGATCGGACGCAGTAGCCGCGGTCTTTTTGCGGCACCCGGAGGACGGTTTGCGGAACCGGTTTCGGCTGGAATTTACCGCGCACCGGCTGCGGGACGCAGGCGGTACCGTCGTGGAAATCCTGCCCAAGGCCACAGACCCGTGGGAGGCCGGATTGGAGTTGATTCACTTGGGCGACTGGCTCAGCGTGGAGGCCGCCGACCGCTCCGGAGCAGACATTTTAGACATCCAAATCATCCAAGACTTGAAGGCCCAGCTCCACCAGTGGAAGGCACCGGAGAACGGAACCATTTCCCCTATTTGACCCCATGAACCACGTCCATTTTCGCGATTTGGGACCCATGTCCTACGGCCCGTGCTGGGAATTGCAAGAGCAGTACTTTCAGGAAACCCTCGCCCTGAAGTCGGCCAACCGAAAAGTCCCCGAGGACGAGCAAATTCCCACCACCGATCGCTTGCTTTTTGTGGAACATCCGCATGTGTACACGCTGGGGAAAAGCGGCAACATGGCGCACTTGTTGGCCAACGAAGCCCAGCTCAAAGAAATTGGCGCGGAGTTCTTTCCCATTGACCGCGGGGGAGACATCACCTACCACGGCCCCGGCCAGCTGGTGGGCTACCCCATCTTGGACCTGGACCACTATTTTACCGACATCCACCGCTACCTGCGCACGTTGGAAGAAGTCATTATCCAAGTGCTTGCGGAGTACGGCATTGCCGGGGACCGCAGCCCCGGAGAGACCGGCGTATGGCTGGATGTAGGCACGCCTTTTGCGCGGAAAATCTGCGCCATGGGGGTACGTGCCAGCCGCTGGGTGACCATGCACGGATGGGCATTCAACGTGAATACCGACTTGAAGTACTTCGAATACATTGTCCCCTGCGGCATTACCGACAAAAGCGTAACCTCCTTGGAACGCGAATTGAAGCGCGCGGTCCCCATGGAAGAAATCAAAGAAAAAGTCAAGCACCATTTTGCCCTCCAGTTTGGCGTAGAATGGGCAGAAGAACCGTCGGAAATCCTACATTCGTAATCGACTAACCTTTTTTACACCGACTCCCATGCGCAGAATTTTGTGGATTTTGGCCAGTATTCTCTTGGTCTTTGGCGTTTTCATGGCTGCAGGCTACGGCTACCTCATCAAAGGAATCTACTCCACCTATTTGCAGGGCAGATCCACGTCGAACATCCACGACCGCCTTTTTTTCGACCAAGATTCGGTGTTGGCCACCTCCCCGCGCCCGTGGCCCGAACGCCTGGAGCAACAGCGTTGGGAGCCGTCCGCTGCGCTCCGTGCCGAGTTGGACAGCATCGGAACAGGGTCTTTGTTGGTGGTTCAGCACGACACCATCCGGTACGAAGCCTATTTTGGCGACGTCGACGCCCAGTCCCGTACGAATTCCTTCTCCATGGCAAAGACCGTGGTGGTTTTACTTACCCAACAGGCCATAGAGCGCGGGGAAATTCCCAGTTGGGAGACCCCGGCGAAAACCTACCTGCCGTGGCTCAAAGGGCCCGGCGCCGACCGATTGACGTTGCGCCACCTGTCGGAAATGACCGCGGATTTGAATTGGTGGGAAAACTACAAGAAGCCCTTTGGCATCACTGCACGCGCGTATTACGGCAACAGCATCGAACACACCATGCGGTCCATCGAGGTGGGCAATCCCGGTGAAAAATACGAGTACCAAAGCGGAAGCACGCAGCTCTTGTCCCTGTGCTTGGAGGCAGCCACCCAACGCAAACTGGCGGATTTGGCCGGCGAACGGCTGTGGGGACCCTTGGGCGCAGAAACCAACGCCACCTGGCACACGGACAACGAGGGCGAAGCCCTGGCCTACTGCTGTTTGAACGCCACCACCCGCGATTTTGCCCGACTGGGGCAGCTGATTCTGGACAGCGGCCGCGTGAACGGGGTTTCGGTGGTGGACGCCGATTTTTTGCGGCGCGCCACGGTTCCGACGTCCAAGAGTAATTTTTACGGCCAAAGCTTTTGGTGCGGAGCCACCACAAAAGGAATTCCGTTCGTCTATTTCCGGGGCCATTTGGGCCAGTGGATTGTGGCGGTTCCGACCCTGGATGCTGTATTTGTTCGTGTTGGCCACCAGCACGGCCCGGCTGAGGGAGACCATCCCCGCGCATTGATCCGACTGCTGGACGAATGGGTGACGAAGTAATTCGCGTAGCGGAGCTTCGGGTAACTTTTGCCGGACGGGAACGCCCAGCCGTGGCGGGGCTGTCGTTGTCCATTCAAGCCGGGGAAACCTGCGCCCTTGTGGGAGAGTCGGGGTCGGGAAAAAGCACCGTGGCCTTGGCACTTATGGGCCTGCTTCCCGCCAATGCCCACCTCACCTGGGCAGACTGGCAATTTACCGGTCAACGCATGTCCATGGTGTTCCAAGAGCCCATGACGGCCTTGAATCCCACCATGCGGTGCGGGGAACAGGTGGCGGAGGCCATCTGGACGGCCCTGGACACCTCCCGCAAGGAGGCCCGGTTGCGGGCCGTGCAGTGGCTGGAGCAGGTGCAACTCCCCACCCCCAAAGATTTGGCCCAACGGTATCCCCACGAACTCAGCGGCGGACAAAGGCAGCGGGTTATGATTGCCATGGCCATGGCCCGGGAGCCGTCTTTGTTGATTTGCGATGAGCCCACCACCGCGTTGGATGCCCACGTTCAGGAAGAAATTCTGGACCTCATCCGGGACCTCCAGGCGCGCCACGGAACCGCCGTGCTCTTCATCACCCACGACTTGGGCGTTGTCAAACGCATGGCCCACCACGTGGTGGTGCTGTGGAACGGAGAGGTTGTGGAATCCGGCCCGGTGAGCCAGGTGCTGCACGCGCCGCGCCATCCCTACACCCAAGGCCTCTTGGCCAGCCGACCTCCCGCGGAAACCCGGCCCTATCCCCTGCCTACCGTCTCCGACTTCTTGGAGCACAAGACCGTGGTGCGCGAAGAACGTCCCCGCCGAATCCCTGTCCCCGGAGAAGTGCCGCTGCTGAAAGTGGAAGGCATCACCAAGTCGTTCTCCGGGCCGGTTTTGCAGGGGCTGGATCTGGAGATTTACCCCGGGGAGACCGTGGGTTTGGTTGGCGAGTCCGGCAGCGGCAAAAGCACCCTGGCCCGCTGCTTGGTCCGGCTGGAGCATCCCGACGGAGGCCGCGTTTGGTGGAAAGGCCAATCCGCACAAGAGGCACTTTCTCCGCGTGAACGGGCCCGCCGCATCCAGTACATTTTCCAAGACCCCTTCTCCAGCTTGCCCCCGCACCGGACCATCCTCCAGATTTTGGACGAACCCCTGCGCCTCCACGGAAGCGCCTCTACACCGGCTGAGCGGGAGAAAAAGGCTGCCGAACTCCTGGAAGGTGTGGGGCTTCACGCCCAAGACCTACCCAAGTACCCCCACCAATTCTCCGGCGGACAGCGGCAACGGGTGGGCATAGCCCGCGCTCTCGCCGTTCAGCCCGAGCTCTTGGTGTGCGATGAATCCGTTAGTGCCTTGGACGTGAGCGTGCAAGCCCAGGTGCTGAATTTGCTCCACGAACTCAAGGACCGCTTTGGTTTTTCCATCTTGTTTATCTCCCACGACTTGCGCGTGGTGCAGTACATGGCCGACCGGCTTTTGGTCCTGCGCCACGGGAAATGGGACGCCGTCGGGGATCCGTCGGAATTGCTTCATCGCCCGCCTACTCCCTATTTGAAGCAGCTGGCATCGCACCTGGTAGAGGAATGAGGCCCACCAATCCCTTTTGGACCGACGCTTTGGCCCCGGAACCGTCTACGCCACACCCCGGGGAACGTCGGCCTTTTTGGACCCGCCCGTGGGTGCAGGGCCTGGTGCTCTTTGGGCTGGCCTTTGGGATCCGGGCCTGGAGCGCCTGCGCGGAGGACTTTCCCAACTTGTGGGACGAACAGTACCACGCGGCTGTAGCCAAATCCCTGCTTGCTAACCCCCTGGAGCCCCGCCTTCTTCCCAACACCGGTCAGCCCGTGGATTACCGCGACTGGACCGCCAACGGCATTTGGCTGCACAAGCCCCCGTTGTTCCTGTGGACCCTGGCCAGCAGCATGGCGGTGTGGGGAACCACCGTATGGGGCCTGCGTTTTCCCAGCGTGCTGCTCGGGGCCCTGTCTGCCTTGCTGGTTTGGCGCCTGGGCCGGCGGTGGGGCCACCCGCTCGCCGGATGGTGGGGCGGCCTGTGGCTCGCCACGGGGCATTTCAGCGCCACCATTGCCGCCGGTCGCATTCCAACCGACCACAACGACGTGCACTTTGCTTTTTGGGTAGGACTGGGGCTCTGGACCGCCGCGCGGTACATGGACCGCCGCACCTACGGCCGCGCAGCGGCCGTAGGTGCGGCGGTAGGCGCCGCCGTCTTGACCAAGTGGCTGCCTGGATTGTGGGCCGGGGGTGTTTTGGGCCTGTGGGCCTTGCTCGAAGGGCATTTCCGCACTTCGGAACGCGGGACCACCCTGCGGCACCTGGTGCTTGCGGTATCGGTGGCGTCGGCTGTGGCCGTGCCTTGGAACGCGTTTATTCGCTCCGCCTATCCCGCAGAAGCCGGCTACGAGGCCGACTACAACGCACGTCACCTACACGAAGCCCTGGAGGGGCATCAGGAGCCTCTGTTTTTTCACTTCACCAGCCAGGTAGACCTCTGGGGGTGGACCGGAACTTTGCTGTTACTGGTGGGCGCTGGGGCCGCCTTGCGGCAACGCAGCACCCGGTGGATGGCGGTGCTGGGGGGCATCCTGTTGGTCTTTGGCATTTACACCTACGCCGCAACCAAAATGGTGGCTTTTACGTATGCCTTAGCGGTTCCGTTGGCCTTGATCATTGGAAGGGGAATCCAAACGGTCCTGCGCATTCAGGGCGGGCGGACTGTTCGTTCTGTGGCGTTGGCGTTGGTACTCCTGGCAGCCCTGCTCGACAACGGCCGGCCGTGGGAAACGTATGCCAAATCCCGGGTAGACACCCCCATGCGGGTAGCGCGGCAGGAGTATGCCGACTATTTCCGGGAATACGAAGCGACGCATCCCGGGGAACGCCCGGTATTCCGGAACGTGCCCAAGCATGCCTTGCCGCTGGCGGTATTCTTCACCTCAGGAACCGTGGACCTTGCTTCGGTGAATGCACAGCCCGAACTGCGCGCACTGCCCACGGAAAAGCGGGTGCTGCGAAACGCTCGTTAACGTGCTAAAACCTCATTATGAGGTTTTGCAATAGATTTAAAATCAGTTACTTGACGCAAATAAATAGCGCAAGATCAGCTGCTCTCCTTCGGGGGTGATGGCAGCCATGGGTTCTTTTTTATTGACCTTAACCACCATCCGGGGCACGATGCTGCTCCACTGGGCTTCGGTGCGGTCGGTGGGGGTGTGCAGGCTGTGGCAGCGGCCGCAATTTCCTTGGAACAGGGCTTTACCGGCGGCAAAGTCCGCGGCGGTGTAGCCCGGGAATTTGGCCTTGGCCGCGGTCATACCGGTAGATTCCGCGGAAGCGGGTGCAACAGCGGCAACGGGTTTGGTTCCACAAGCGGAAAGCAAAAGGGCCAAAGTGGCTACGGGAATCAACAAGCGGTTTTTCATGGAATGCAGGGGATAAAGAAGTTAAGCAGGCGTTAGGGCAAACAAGTTAGGCAAAAACCATCTCGGGGATGTCCCCTTCTACCACCAGGCGACCGGCGGTTTTGGCGACGATTTCTTCGACGGATACGCCGGGAGCGCGTTCCAGCAGCACAAAGCCACGGATGGGGTCCACGTCCAGCACGGCCAGCTCGGTAACCACTTTTTTAACGCATCCCACCCCGGTAATGGGCAAGGTGCACGCCGCCAGCAATTTGGACTCGCCCTTGGGGTTGGTGTGTTGCATGGCCACAATGATGTTCTCGGCCGACGCCACCAGGTCCATCGCGCCGCCCATGCCCTTGACCATTTTGCCGGGAATTTTCCAGTTGGCAATGTCTCCGCTGTCAGACACTTCCATGGCTCCCAAAACGGTGAGCTGCACTTTTTGGGCGCGAATCATGCCGAAGCTGAGGGCGGAGTCGAAGAAGGCCGCGCCGGGAAGGGCGGTGATGGTCTGTTTGCCGGCGTTGATCAAGTCGGGGTCTTCCTCGCCTTCCCACGGAAAGGGACCCATGCCCAGGATGCCGTTTTCGGACTGAAATTCCACCGAAATTCCGGCGGGAATGTAGTTGGCCACCAGGGTGGGGATGCCTATCCCCAGGTTGACGTACCAGCCGTCTCGAAGTTCTTGCGCAATGCGCTGGGCGATGCCGTTTTTGTCAAGAGCCATGGCGTAGAATCAAGAGCGCGGACGAACCGTGCGGTTTTCAATGCGTTTTTCGTAGCGATCCCCTTGGAACAAGCGGTGGACAAAGATGCCCGGCACGTGGATGTGGTTCGGGTCCAAAGTGCCCAAGGGAACAATTTCTTCCACTTCGGCGACGGTGATTTTGCCCGCCATGGCCATCAGGGGGTTGAAGTTCCGCGCGGTTCCCCGGAAGACGAGGTTGCCGGCGGGGTCTGCCTTCCACGCCTTGACAAAGGCAAAGGAGGCGTCAAAAGCGTATTCCAAAAGATGGGGCTTTCCGTTGAAAACCCGGACTTCCTTGCCTTCGGCCACCTCGGTCCCGTAGCCGGCGGGCGTGAAAAAGGCGGGGATTCCGGCGCCAGCGGCGCGGCAGCGCTCGGCCAGGGTGCCTTGGGGAATCAATTCCACTTCCAGTTCGCCCGACAACATTTGCCGTTCGAACTCGGCATTTTCGCCCACGTAGGACGAAATCATTTTCTTGACTTGGCGGGTTTCCAGCAGGAGGCCCAAGCCAAATCCGTCCACTCCGGCGTTGTTGGAAACGCAGGTGAGGTTTTTGGTGCCGCGGCGGCGTACCGCTGCAATGGCATTTTCCGGGATGCCGCTCAGGCCAAATCCTCCAAAGAGGACCGTCATGCCGTCTTCCAGGCCTTCCAATGCCGCGTCGGCACCGGATACGCGTTTGTCTATCATGGTTCAGTCGAATTCGCTCCATTCATCCGAAGCCGCTTCTGCCGCGGCGGCGCGGCAGTCGGTGCGAATGGTCAGAGGGGTGGAGGGCAAATCAAAGGCATCGGACCGTATGCCCAAAGCGGGGTCGCCGTAGCATTTTCGCATGTAGAGAGCCCAAACCGGCAAGGCGGTGGTGGCGCCTTGTCCAAAGACGGTGGAGCCAAAATGCGCGGCACGGTCGTCGCATCCGGTCCAAACGCCGGTGACCAAGTTGGGAACCATGCCCATGAACCAACCGTCGGAGTTGTTCTGGGTCGTTCCGGTTTTGCCGGCTATGGGATTGGTGAAGGCGTAGGGGAAGCCCGTGACGACGTTATCCGGGTAGCCACCTCCCGAAGACCGCAACCGGGCACCGGTGCCGTATTCGGTGACGCCAGAAAGCAAACTGGTCACGGCATAGGCCACATCGGGGGACAGGGCCTCGTGGGACTCGGGTACGAACTCGTCCAATACCACCCCGTTTTTGTCTTCGATTCGGGTGATTACAATGGGCTTGGTGTAGACGCCGTGGTTGCCAAATGCCGTGTACGCACCGACCATTTCTTCCACCGTGAGGTCCACCGTTCCAAGCGCAATGGAAGGCACTTCGGGGATGTCCGACGTCATGCCCAAGGCCCGGGCCAGCTGCACCACCGCTTGCGGGCCGATTTGTTTCATCAAGTAGGTGGTGATGGTGTTCACCGATTTGGCCAAGGCCTGTTTCAGTGTCAAGAGGCCGCCGTACTCGTTGTCGGAATTGCTGGGGCACCAGTCTTCGGTCAACCCAAATTCACCGGCTTGGATGCACACTTTTTGGTTGGAGACTTCCATGCACGGAGAGAATTTTTTCTGCTCCATGGCCGCCGCATAAACGAAGGGCTTAAAGGTAGAGCCTACCTGCCGCTGGCCCTGTCCTACGTGGTCGTACTGGAAGTGGGCGTAGTCAATGCCGCCCACCCAGGCTTTCACAAAGCCGGTTTGAGGCTCCACGCTGAGCAATCCGCACTGGTAGAACGACTTCATGTACTGGATGGAATCCCAAGGGCTCATAACGGTATCCACAGGTCCCTTCCAACTGAATACTTTCATGGGAATCTTGGTGCGGAACGCCTTCTTGATTTCCGAATCGCTGGCGCCGGATTCCACCAAATTGCGGTACCGCGGGGTCTGCTTCATGCCCCGGTTCATAATCGTTTGGTACTGCTCCTCGGCGTTGCCTTGGAAGTGGAAGGGGCCGTATTTGCGGTTCCCAATTTGCTTGAAGAAGACCCGCTGGAGGTTGGAAAGGTGCTCGGAAACGGCTTCTTCCGCATAGCGCTGCATGCGCACGTCGATGGTGGTGTAGATTTTGAGGCCGTCGGTGTACAAATTGTACGAGGATCCGTCGGGCTTGGGGTGTTCCTTTACCCATTTCTTCAATTCCCCCCGCACGTATTCCCGCAAATAGGGAGCCAGGCCGCGGTCGTGGCTTTGGGGGTTGAACCGAACTTCCAGAGGCTCTTCGCTGAAGGCGGTGAATTCCTCTTCCGTGAGGTACCCGTTGCGTTCCATTTGGCGAAGGACGGTGTTGCGCCGGGCGGTGGTTTCTTCGGGGCGTCGGAGGGGGTTGTAGATGGACGGATTTTTCACCATTCCCACCAAGACCGCGGCTTCTGGAACCGTGAGCTGCTGGGGATTTTTGCCAAAGTAAATGCGGGAAGCGCTGTGGATGCCCACGGCCTGGTACAAAAAGTCGAACTGATTGAAATACAGGGCAATGATTTCGTCTTTGGTGTAGCGAGACTCCAGCTGCAAGGCAATGATCCACTCTTTGAATTTTTGCAGCACCCGCCCCACTTTGGTGGAGGCCGGTTCGTGGAACATCTGCTTGGCCAACTGCTGCGTCAAGGTGGATCCTCCGCCTTGGGTGCCCAAGCTGGCCAGGGCGCGGCCCAGGGACCGGAAGTCTATGCCGGCATGCTCGTAAAAGCGCTCGTCTTCGGTGGCGACCAAGGCCTGCACCAAATGCGGCGGCAATTGGTTAAACTCCGTGTGGACGCGGTTTTCCTCAAAAAAAGTCCCCACCATTTCGCCGTTGGCGTCCAGGATTTGGGTGGCCAGAAAGCTCTCGGGGTTGGCAATTTCCTCCGTGGAGGGCAACGGGCCAAAGGCCCCTACCCAGGCCAAAAACAGGCCAAATAGGATGGACCCGGGAAGAGAAAGGACGGCAATCCAGAAGAAGCGGACTTCGCGCCGAAAATCGCGCGGGGCGGAATCTTTTGCAGCAGCCATCAGCGTTGGGCTTCAGCAGGTTCAATGGACAGCCCAATGCTCCGGATTCCGGGGAGCGGCGTTTCCCGCATCACGTGCGAAAACCGGAAGCGGTACAGGCCGGACTTTTGAAAGGAGACGGCTTGTGCCCGGAAGGGAACGGTCAGGGTTTTGACCCCGCCCACGCCTTGGCCCAGCCATTTTCCTTCGGCATTGGCGAGCTGGATTTCTACCGTGTCTTGGTATTCAATTCCGTGGGCTCCAATGACTTGACGGCCCAAAAAGCAATTGCGAAAAGGGTATTCGTCGGTGTGGCGGACCGTCACCAAAACCACGTAGGGCTGCACGGTGTCTTCGATGGCTACATCAAACTGCACCGACGAGTCCCGCTCCCAACCCGCGGAGGGAACGTCGGTGAATTCCTGGAAAAGCACATCGGACGGGGTGCATCCAATGCCGCCAAATACCAGGACGAAGAGCCCTACGAGTAGGCGTTTAGGGCTTGTTTTGCGGGGGGCGGTTTCCACGTTTTTTGAAGGAACGGTTTTTCTTTTTGGGCTTGTCAAAACGGGTAAGGGAATCCTCGGTGGGAGCCACAATTTCTACAAAATCGTCGGCCTTGACGCGGTGCTCGACGACCTGCTTGTCCTCCAAGGCAGCGGGCTTTTCGCCCTTGGCATTGAGGTCCATCATGGCCTTTGCGTCTTCCGCTTTCAGGGCAATCCAGGTGGCGCGGTCTTCGCGGTAAGCGAACCACATCATGCCCCGGAGGATGTCCATTTTTTGGAGATCGGCCTCGCCTTTGTCGGTTTTGATTTTTTTGCCTTCGGGGAAGATGCTCATGGCCTCGGCGTACTGGTCCAACTCAAAGTTGAGGCAGCACTTGAGTTTTCCGCATTGGCCGGCCAATTTTTGGGGGTTCAAGCTGAGCGATTGGTACCGCGCAGCCGAGGTGGAAACCGCGCGAAAGTCGGTCAGCCACGTGGAGCAGCAGAGTTCGCGGCCGCAAATGCCCAAACCGCCCAGCCGTCCGGCTTCTTGGCGAGCGCCGATGTGGCGCATTTCCACGCGGATTCCCAAGGTGGCGGAAAGATCCCGCACCAATTGGCGGAAATCCACGCGTTCGTCTGCGGTGTAGTAAAAGAAAGCCTTGAAGCCGTCGCCTTGCGCCTCCACGTCGGAGACTTTCATGTTGAGTCCGTGCTGCACGGCCATAGCGCGGCACGCGTGCATCCATTCGGTTTCTTTGGCGCGGGCGGCTTCCCACTTTTCCATGTCCCGGTCTGTGGCCTTGCGCAGCAGTTTGCGGGGAGCGGGGTCTTCGGCAACGGCCTTCTTGCGCATTTGCACGCGGACCAATTCTCCGGTTAAGGAAACGCTGCCAATGTCGTACCCGCCGGTGCCGGTTTCGACGACCACAGGATTGCCCACATAAAAATGCAGTTGGTGTGCGTTGTAGTAGTAGTCTTTTCTTCCGTTTTTAAAACGAACCTCCACCCACAAGCACGGTTCTTGCCCTTCGGGTAAGGCCATGTCTGACAGCCAGTTGAACACCGTCAATTTGCCGCAGGAATGGGTGCCACAGGAGCCGTTGTTCCCGCATCCGCTGGGGATTCCGCCGTTTGAAGAACAGGAAGTACAGGCCATGTCACGAAGATACGCATCTTTGCACTACCTATGCTCCGCAAATCCTCTCTCCTCGCCCTCTTGGGCGTGCTGTTGATCGCCCCCTCGGTTCAGGCGCAAATTCAGCCGGTGGGCCAGTGGCGGTCTCATCTGCCGTACCGACTTTCCACCCACGTGGCGCAAGCCGGTCCGTGGGTGTACGTGGCCTCCGGAAGCGGTCTTTTTCGCTACCACGCCGATCAGAAATTCGTCGAACCCCTGACCAAGGTAGAAGGCCTCACCGACGTGGACATCACTGCTCTCGCCTACGACCCCGTCACCGACTGGGTGGTGGTGGGCTACCGGAACGGAAATTTGGACCTGATCCGCGACGAGAAGATTGTA
This sequence comes from Schleiferiaceae bacterium, assembly GCA_044239185.1. GTDB lineage: Bacteria > Bacteroidota > Bacteroidia > Flavobacteriales > Schleiferiaceae > CAMDTE01. Next base: position 15,518 of record JBIIBX010000005.1, read on the forward strand.
AACGTTCCGGAGTTGCTGCGCACCGCGCTTTACCCCGGAAAGAAGAAAATCAACCACATCCACTGCGGTTTGCCGGGCACCCCCCGGGCCGGCCGAGCATTGCTTTCCACCGATTTTGGGGTGGTCGAGATGAATTTGGACAACCAGCTCGTACTCGGCACCTATTTGGTGGGCCCCAATGCCCAAGAAGTGGTGGTGAATGGAACCACTACCCGGTCCGATTCCGTTTGGGTTGCCACGGCGTCCGGGTTGACCGCAGCGGGGCAGGGCGATGCCTGGTTCAATCCAGCGGTTTGGCGCCGCCATGCCCAGTGGGAAGGGCAATCCGTGCTCTATGTGTCTGCCCATCCGGCCTTGGTTAATCCCCTTTTGGCGGTGGCCTTTGCCACCTCTGCGGGCGATTCCTTGTCTGTCCGGCGCGACGGGACCTGGAACTCCATCGACGACGGCCTGGAGATCCCCAGCAGCATCTACCAAGTCGTTCCTCGGTCCAACGGTTTCTGGGTGGCCCGTTCTTTCGATATTTTGGAAGTGGTACCCGGTGCAGGCAGCACCTGGCAAATCGACCCCATCATGTCTCCGGGCACCGGAAACAATGCGGGATTCCGTCCCCGCGGCCTGGTGTGGGACGCCCAGCGCCAAATCTTGTGGACCGCCAACAGCTTCCGGGGACTGTCGTTCAAAGACAACCCCACCTACGCCCAACACCGCGTTCCGCCTGGCCCCCCGTCGGGCAATGTGTTCTCCTTGGCCACGCCCGGAGACAAGGTGTACGTCTCTCCGGGAGCCATGGATGCTACGTGGACGGCCCAATTCAACAACGACGGCGTGTTTGTTTTTCAAGAAGGACGGTGGTCTGCAATTCAAGATGCGGCCATTGGCTACGCAAAAGACATCGTGGCAGCGGCCGCCAACCCCCAAGACACGTCCCAGGTTTATTTGGGCAGTTGGGGCAAGGGGCTGGTGCACCTCCAAGCAGGCCAGTTGGTGAACCGGTGGGACGCCACCAACAGTCCCCTGGGACCCGCCTTGGCCTCTACAGCCAACGACGTGCGCGTGGGAGGATTGGCTTTTGCGCCCGACGGAACCCTGTGGATGACGGCCTCCTTGGCCCAGAACAACCTCTACCGGCTAACGCCCAACGGGGAGTGGACTGCGTTCAATCTGGGCCAATTCAGCGGAGAAGCGATTCGGGACATTGCCCGGGACGAAGACGGCCGGCTGTGGATGATTAGCAGAACCAAAGGCCTTGTCTGTGCCGAAATTACGGGCACTACGGCCCAGGTCCGTCGGATTACGTCGGGAGAGGGCGACGGCAACTTGCCCAGTCCGGATGTACAGGCCATGCTGTTTGACCAAGACGGCGAATTGTGGGTAGGCACCACCGACGGGTTGGCGGTGATTTACACTCCTTACAACGTATTCAAACCCGGTAGATCCGTAGACGCGCAGCCCATCTTGCGCGAAGAAAACGGCACCGTCCAAAAAGTGCTGGGTTCCGAGCGGATTACCTGCATGGCTCTTGACGGAGGCAACCGCAAGTGGATTGGGACGCAATCGGGGGGGCTCTTTCTCCTCAGTCCCGACGGGCTGGAGGAGTTGATGCATCTGACCTCCGGAAATTCTCCCTTGCTGTCGGACCGCATTACGGCGTTGGCCGTGGACCCCTTCACGGGCGAAGTGTTTATTGGCACGGACCGCGGGCTGCAATCGTACCGCGCAGGGGCCACCCAAGGCGGAGACCTGTTTGGTGACGTGGTCGCCTTCCCCAACCCCGTGCCCCCGGACCACACCGGACCCATTACCGTACGCGGCTTGAAGGCCAATGTCAACTGCAAGGTCACCGATGGAGCAGGCCGATTGGTCTACGAAGCACAAGCCTGGGGCGGCTCCCTGGTATGGCCCGGGACCACCTTAACCGGCGAACGCGCTCCCGGCGGAATCTACCAGGTCTACTGCACCGACGCCTTGGGCCAAAACACCCTGGTGGCCACCGTGGCCGTAGCCCGTTGACCGCGGCATCCATGGCTCCTGTTGAAAGATGTAATTTATTGATTTTAGGCGTTTTTCCCACCGGAGAACACGCCAAAGTGGTGCATGCCTACACGGACCGATTCGGGCTGCAGCGGTACTACCTCTACGGCACCCACGGCAAGTCGTCCGTTGTTCGGCCTGCGCATCTGCTGCCCCTTACTTTTTTGGAAGCCGTCGTCACCCGGAAAGGCAGAGGGCAGCTGGAACAGATCCGCGAAGTTCGTTCCTTGGACGCCCACGCTCCGCGCCATCCCCTCACCCAGTCCGTGGCCATGCTGGTGGCTGAAATCTGGTCCAACGCCCTGCGGGAAGGCGAGTCCGACGAAGGTTTTTATACCGACGCCCTGCTGTGGCGTGCCCACTTGGTGGCAAGCCCGTCTCCCTCTCCCATGGCGGTGGTGGAAGCACTTCTTTTGCTCTTGGAACACCTGGGATTGGACTGCTCGCCCCCGGCAGAACCGCTTTGGATGGATTTGCGAGAAGGCCTTTTTTCCACCCACCCGCCGGTGCATCCCGACCACCTTGCTCCGGAGGTCGTGCAGGTTTGGGGCGAATGGGCAGTGCATGCAAGCCTCCCCCCACAGCCCTATCGCTCCCAACTTGTGGATGGGTTGATTCGGTATTTGGAAGTTCAGCTGACGGGGTTCAAACCCCCAAAAAGCCTTCCTCTGGTTCGTCTGCTTTCGGACGACCGCCCGGCAGGTCTTTAGGATTTTTTTGCCCCCGGGCGTTGGAAGGTAGCAGCCCGGAAAGCGGCCTCCATTTCCAAAAGGACCAGGCGTTTGGCCATCCCCGGAGAGTACACCAACCCTTCCAGGGTATAGACCACCCCGGCGGCGGAATCGGCCACGGTGTAAGACAGAAACGGACCCCCCATAAAATCCCCGTGGGTACGCCACAGGCCGCGGGTTTCAACGGCAGGCAGCCCGCCAAGGACCACCCGTTCGGACACCGTGGGCATGCGTTTTTCGGTGGCCATGTAGGACCCGGCCACTCCTCCTTCGAAGTGCTTTTTTAGCAAGCTGTCTCTCCGCGCCAACCCGCGCTCGGCCCAATCCGGGCTCCACGGAGAACGTGCAAACAGCATAAAATGCGTGGACTTTTTCCCGTCCATCCGGAGAATTGCCAGGCTGTCTTTTTCCAAGGTGACGCCGAAACCGGATGGAATCAAAAGGGATGCAATCCCCACCTGCGCAACCGGCTTCGGCAAGGCCTGGGCCGTTTCGGCCAACCGACCGAGCAAGGCCTTGCGGTCGTGGGCGGCAAAGATCTTTTCCAGACGCCCGGCCTCGCGCTGCAAAAGCGCCGGAAAGTCTTGGCTGCGCGCCGCCACCACCGTCACAATTTGCTGCGGGCGGGCCCACTGGTTCACGGACGTGTACACCCCCACAGAGTCGGGATTGATCACCAACAGAAGCAACGACTTGCTGCGTTGTACCAAGGGCTTGAAAGCGGCAAAGGGAATGCGGGTCAATTTGAATTTGGGCTCGGACTGGGGCAGGCCATCTGCGGCCCCACCCAGGGACTCGGCCAAGGCCACCCCTGCGCCTCCAAACCACACAGAGTCGTCCGCTACAATCAAAAGTTCCGACGGCGAACCGTTGCTCTCCGGCAAAATGCGCTCGGTAGTACCCGACTCCGAGCACCCGGTGGACCAGAACCCAACCAAAGCCAAAACCCCCCAGAAAATTCCCTTGGGCATCATTTTTTGATTTTTAAACGTTGACCGATGTCGATGCGCTCGCCCCGCAATCCATTCCATTGCTGGATGTCCCGCACGGACACCCCGTATTTTCGGCCGATGGCACTCAAGGTGTCCCCGCTGCGCACGGTGTGGGTGACCGTGGCGGATTTGGGTGCCGCGGGCTTGGGTGCTGCGGGTACAGCAATGGCCATGGGCTCCAAGGCGTAGATGGAGTCTTCCAAGGCCACAAACAGCTGCGCGGCGTTCCGCGGCAGGACGACGTGGTAGGCATGTCCTCCCGGTTGCGGTGCTGGAATTTGCCGAAAGCGGTAGGCAGGGTTCAAGTCTGCCAGAATTTCTTCGTCTACCTCCAAGGTTTTGCTGAGCACAGCAAAGGAAACGCCCTTCTTGATGTCCACGGTGTCCAGTTGGTCGTACCGAAACGGCGGTTCGGTGGCCGTGAGCTGCAGGTCTTGGGCGTATTCCATCACGTAGACCAAGGCAATAAAACCAGGGACATAGCCCGACGTCGTTTTGGGCAAATACGGGCGAAGGGCCCAGTAATCCCGAATGCCTCCGCTGCGTTGGATGGCTTTGGCCACGTTGCCGGGGCCGCTGTTGTAGGCTGCCAGCACCAGGTTCCAATCGCCAAAAATGCGGTACAGTTCTTTCAAATACTTGGCAGCGGCTTCGGTGCTTTTGATGGGGTCTGCGCGTTCGTCGATGTAGCTGTTGATTTCCAGCCCCTTCATTTTGGCCGTGCTGTACATGAATTGCCACAGGCCTTTGGCTCCCGCAGGGCTTTGCGCGCGCGGATCCAGGGCGCTTTCAATCACCGCCAGGTACTTGAGCTCCAAAGGAACCCCGTGTTTGGCGAATATTTTGTCGATCAAAGGAAAGTAATAGGCACTGCGGCCCAGCACCCGGTTGATCAGCACCACCCGCTTCTTGGTGTACAGATCGATGTAATTTTTGACGTGGTGGTTGTACACCAACGGGAAGGACGTGCGGTCGTCCAACACCTTGAGCCGGAAGGCAGTGAGGGAGTCGGAGGGGGCCGGGCGGAGCGCAGCGGAGCCCGGCAGGGCGCTGTCCAAGTCTACCAACGCAGGAGGATCCGCCAAAGGCATAACCGGCCGGAGGGTGTCTAAGCCCTCTTCTTGGCCGCGAAGGGGGGTTCCCAAGCACAGGGCCAACGAGATTCCAAGGAACCACCTGCCCGTGTCCATGTTAGTCCCGCAAGGCATTGCGCAGCAGGGCCGCATGTTCAAAAAGAGCCGGTTCGCAGAAGCGACCGGTGGTCACGTGCATCCCCCACGGCAAACCGTTGGGATGCGTGCCTCCCGGCAAACTCAAGGCCGGCAAACCGGTGAGGTTGGCATGGACCGTGAAGAGGTCTTCCAAATACATCACGGTGGGGTCTGCGTCCTCGCGCCCAATGGGGAAAGCCGTATGAGGCGAAGTGGGAGAGAGCAAGGCGTCGTACTGGGTCAAAACGGAGTCCGCGTGGTCCCGCAGCAGGCGACGGCCTTTTTGGGCTTGACCGTAGTAGGCGTCGTAGTACCCACTGGAAAGCACAAAGGTTCCCAGCAAAATGCGGCGCTGTACCTCCAAACCAAAACCTTCGGAGCGCGACGCTTTGATGAGCGTATCCAAGTCGTCGGCCTCTACGTCGGAGCGGTGGCCAAAGCGAACACCGTCGTACCGGGCCAAGTTGGCACTGGCTTCTGCGGTGGTCAACACGTAATAGAGGGGAACCAGCTGGTCCAAGTAGGGAAAATCGACCGCTTCAACCGTATGGCCGTCGGCCCGAAGTTGGTCGAAAAGGGCTTCCATGGAACTCCGCACATGGGGGTCCAATCCGGGGTGGTCCAGGGTGGCTTGGAAATACGCATAGCGTTGCGGCCCAACGGGAGGGGCCACGTGAATAGGATCAACGGGCCGGGAAGAGACGGTTGCGTCAAAAGCATCGGCACCCGCCATCACCTCCAAAGCGGCAGCGGCGTCTTCCAACGTATGGGCAAAGGGACCAATCTGGTCAAACGACGACGCGTAGGCAATCAATCCGTGGCGGGAAATCCGACCGTACGTGGGCTTCATTCCCACAATGCCGGTGAAGGCTGCCGGTTGGCGGATGGATCCCCCGGTGTCCGACCCCAAGGCAACGTGGCAGATTCCCGCAGCAACCGCCGCGGCAGAACCACCGGAGGAACCTCCTGGAACTTTGGTGGGGTCCAGAGGGTTGCGAACCGGTCCGTAGTGGGATGTTTCGTTGGAAGAACCCATGGCGAATTCGTCGCAGTTGGTGCGCCCCAGGAACAGGGCTCCTGCGGCTTCCAGGCGTTCTACGGCCGTAGCGGAGAACAGGCTTTCAAACGATTCCAGCATTTTGGAACCGGCGGAAACCCCGTGCCCGCGGTAGCACAAATTGTCTTTTAGGGCCACCACCATGCCCGCCAAGGGAAGCGTTTCGCCGGCCGCCAAGCGGCGGTCTACGTCCTGCGCTTGGGCCCGGACGCTTTCGTCAAACAGTTCAATAAAAAGGTTGAGGTGTGCGGCATTCTTAGCGCGCAGCAACGCCTCCTCTACCAATGCGGCACAGGTCGTCTTCCCCGCGGAAACCGCGCGGTAGTCCAACAGCGGCTCAAACCCCATCAGTCTTTCTTTTCTTCCTTCTTCTCGGGGGCGTCCTCGTCCTTCATGGCGTTTTTAAATTCCTTCACGCCGCCGCCGAGGCCGCGCATCAATTCAGGAATTTTCTTGCCACCGAACATCAACACAACCACGGCCACAATCAAAACGATTTGCCACGGTCCAACGACGCCCAAAAATACAGTCCATGCTGCCATAACGATGCAATTTTGCCTTCAAAGGTACAAAGACCTGAGGGCCCTTACGACAATTTTTCTGCCAGTTTGGCCATGGTTTTGCGGGCCGACTCCCCTTCGTACAAAATTTTGTAGACGGCATTGGCAATGGGCATGCGAACGTCGTGGCTTTTGCGCACGGATTTGATGAGCTTGGTGGCGTAGTACCCTTCAGCTACCATGTTCATTTCCAGCATAGTAGACCGAACGGTATACCCCTTTCCGATCATCGTACCAAACGTCCGGTTCCGGCTAAATTGGGAGTAAGCCGTGACCAAGAGGTCTCCCAAATAGGCCGACCCGTTGATGTCTCGTTTGATGGGGTGAACGGCTTTGATGAACCGCTTCATTTCTTGCACGGCATTGCTGACCAAGACGGCCTGGAAGTTGTCTCCGTACCCCAGTCCGTGGCAAATTCCGCAGGCCAAGGAGTAAATGTTTTTCAAGACAGCGGCGTATTCGGTGCCGTAGATGTCGTCGGACACGCTGGTGCGCAAGTAGGAACAGGCCAGCATTTCGGCCATGTACTTGGCCGCATCCGCGCTTTCCGAGGCCACGGTGAGGTAGCTGAGGCGTTCCAAGGCCACTTCTTCGGCATGGCACGGCCCCACAATCACCCCAAAATCCGAATAATCCACGCCGTAGGTGTCGTGCATGAACTCCCCCACAATTTGG
>JBIIBX010000096.1:0-6085 GCA_044239185.1 Schleiferiaceae bacterium
TGTTGGACACCCTGAAGTCTTTTCCCGAGCAGCCGCTGACCTTTACGTTTGACGACAAAACCCACGCGGTAGAAATCAGCAGCGACTTCGGCAAGTACTCGGTGGCCTTTGTGGACGGCGCGGAATTTCCGCAGCTGCCCGACTTGGAGGACGCCAGCTCGGCCGAGCTCCCTGCCCACGTGCTGGCCACCGCCATCCAAAAGACCCTTTTTGCTGCCGGCAACGACGACTTGCGCCCGGTCATGAGCGGGGTGTTCTTTCAGTTCGCCTCAGACAGCCTCACCTTTGTAGCGACCGACGCCCACAAGCTGGTGCGGTACCGCCGCACGGACCTCGGCACGGACCACACGGCCGAATTTATTTTGCCCAAAAAGCCGTTGACGCTGATCAAGGGTTCCGTGGGCAACGGCACCAACACGGTGACCATCACGCACACCGCGGCCAACGCCCGTTTTGAATACGACGACACGGTGTTGACCTGCCGCTTGATCGACGGAAAATACCCCAACTACGAGGCGGTGATCCCGCGCGACAACCCCAACAAAATGACGTTGGACCGTTCGTCGCTGCTGAGCTCCACCAAGCGGGTGTCGATTTTTGCGAACAAAACGACGCACCAAATTCGCTTCAAGGTGGCCGGCAACGAACTCCACATTTCTGCGGAGGACGTCGATTTCGCCAACAAAGCCCACGAGCGTCTGACCTGCCACTACGAAGGAAACGACATCGAGATTGGCTTCAACTCGCGGTTTATCGCCGACATGCTGGGCAACCTGGAGTCCGAAGAAGTGAAGATTGAACTGTCTTCTCCCAATCGCGCCGGTCTGATTGTTCCCACCGACGGCACAGAAAACGGCGAAGACATCCTGATGCTCGTGATGCCGGTGATGCTGAACAGCTAAACCCCTCGGCCCCGCTGCGCGGGGCTCCTTCCGCAGAACACCCCCCTCCCATGAGCGCCACTCCCTCCCCACTCTGCCCGGCATGAATGTTTTGGTTGTGGCCGACGTGCATGGATGCTACCGGACGCTGAAGCGTTTGGTGGAACTGCATTGGGCCCCGGGAGCAGAATTTTTGGTATTTGCGGGCGACCTGGTCAACAAGGGTCGTCGGTCTGCCAAGGTGGTAGAATACGTGCGCACCTTGCAGCACGACTACCCCTACCACGTCTTTGTGGTCAAAGGCAACCACGAACTGCTTTTTGAGGAGGCCATCCTGGCCGGCAAGGACGTGCCCGTGGTGGAAAAGACCAAGCGCGACTTTATCAAGCGGGAAATCAACCTGCGGAAAACGGCGGAATGGATGCGCGGGCTGCCACTCAAATGGGAAACCCCGCATTTGCTGGTGACGCACGCCGGAATAGCCGCCACGGCCCGCGCGCCGTACAATGCCTACAGCAGCCGCGGGGTCCTGCACAACCGGTCGCCGCTGCGGTCCGTTGGAAAACTCCAGATTTTTGGACACGTCGTCCAGCCCACCGGAAAGCCCACGTTCTTTGCGGCACCGCGCGCGTGGGGCATAGACACCGGATGCTGGCGCGGCGGCGGACTGAGCGCGCTGCGGATTGCCTACGAAGGTTCGGTGATGCAAGTCATCCAGGAACCCACGGATCCGTCGGACCTTTGATGCTCCAACTTTCCGCCCGACCTTTGCGGAAGACCTTGTTTTGTTTCCCTGTTCGATAAACCCCTTTCCCCATGGCAACCAACAGCCAATTTCACGTTCCCGCCCCCATCAACGAACCCATTTATTCTTACTCTCCTGGCACGCCGGCCCGGGAAGCGCTGGTGGCCAAGTACAACGAAATGTACGCCCAGCACGTAGACGTTCCCATGGTGATCAACGGGAAGGAAGTGCGGACGGGAAAAACAGTCAACATTGCGCCACCGCACGACCGGCACCACGTGATTGGCTGCTGGCACCGCGGGGACAAGTCCCACGTGCAAGCGGCGGTGGATGCGGCCTTGGCGGCCCGTCCCCAGTGGGGGGCTTTGGGCTGGGAACAGCGCGCGGCGATCTTTTTGAAGGTGGCGGACTTGGTCAGCGGACCGTACCGCGCCACCATCAACGCGGCCACCATGCTGGCGCAGTCCAAGACGGCACACCAAGCGGAAATTGACGCTGCCTGCGAGTTTGCGGACTTTTTGCGCTTCAACGTGCAGTACATGACGGACATTTATGCCCAGCAGCCCGCCTCTTCTCCCGGCATGTGGAACCGGTTGGAATACCGTCCGTTGGAAGGCTTTGTAGTGGCCATCACGCCCTTTAACTTCACGGCCATCGCCGGCAATTTGCCCGCTGCCCCGGCGTTGATGGGCAACACCGTGGTGTGGAAGCCCGCAGACACGCAAATTTACTCGGCCCACGTGGTGATGTCTTTGTTCCGCATGGCCGGACTGCCCGACGGAGTCATCAACCTGGTGACGGTGGACGGCCCAGACCTCGGCGACGTAGTCTTTGCCCACCGCGACTTTGCCGGACTGCATTTCACGGGATCCACCGGGGTGTTCCGGGCCTTGTGGAAAACGATTTCCAACAACCTGGAGCAGTACAAATCCTACCCGCGGATAGTGGGCGAAACCGGCGGCAAGGACTTCATTGTGGCCCACCCCTCGGCCGACGTCGATGCCGTCGTGGCCAATGCCCTGCGCGGAGCCTTCGAATTCCAAGGCCAAAAATGTTCGGCCGCATCCCGCGCCTACATTCCCCGGTCCATGGCCGACGCCTTCCAGTCCAAGCTGGTAGCAGAGCTCGCCACCGTCAAAATGGGCACCCCCGGCGACCTGAGCAACTTCTTCTCCGCCGTGATTGACGAGCGTTCGTTTGACAAAATTGCCGGCTACATCGAGGGGGCCAAACAAGACCCGTCGTGCACCATCCTGGCGGGAGGAACCTACGACAAGTCCGTGGGGTATTTTGTGGCCCCAACCGTCGTGGTCACCACGAACCCCAAGTCCACCACCATGGTCCAAGAAATCTTCGGACCGGTGCTCACCGTATTCATCTACGAAGACGCCGACTGGGACCAAACCCTGACGTTGGTGGACGAAACCTCCGAATACGCCCTGACGGGAGCCATCTTCGCCCTGGACCGCTACGCCATTGACCACGCCATGCAACGCCTGGAGAATGCCGCAGGCAACTTCTACATCAACGACAAGCCGACCGGCGCCGTGGTGGGCCAACAGCCCTTCGGCGGTGCCCGCGGCAGCGGCACCAACGACAAGGCCGGTTCGTACCTGAATTTGATTCGCTGGGTGAGCCCCCGCACCATCAAGGAAACCCTGGTGTCTCCTACCGACTACCGCTATCCGTTCTTGGGGTAATTCACGTTTTTTGATCTCTGCAAGAGGACGTTTCCCCGGAGGCGTCCTCTTTTTTTTATGCGGATACGGGAAGCGGCGTACGGGTTAGGGGCCACACGAAATCCTATCGGTTGAGTACGTTGGAGGAATGGATTACCGCACGCGGACTTCCACCACGGCCTTGGTGGAGAAAAACTCCCGGGGCACGCGGTGCGCAAGGGGATGCACGGTGCAATTTCGGATGCCGCGCAATTCGTCGGTGAGGTCGCCGCCTTTGAGGGCCAGCAACCGGCGGTCTGGACCGGGAGCCCACTGGGCCCGCATCCATTCCAGCAACTGGGGCATGGGGGCCACGGCGCGGGTTACGGCCGTGTGATAGGGCCCGGGGACCTGTTCCACACGGGCGTGAATGGCCTCCACGTTGGCCAATCCCAGAGCGTCGGACAAAGCCTGAACCACCTTGATTTTCTTGCCAATGGAGTCCACCAAGGTCCAAAGGGTGTTGGGGTAGAGAATGGCCAAGGGAAGTCCTGGAAAACCGCCGCCGGTGCCCATGTCTACCACGCGTTTGCCGTCGAGCGGTCCCAAAAACGGCACCAAGCAGGCCGAATGCAGAAGGTGGTGTTCCACGGCGTGTTCCACGTCTTTGCGGGAAACGACGTTGATTTGCGCATTCCACTCGGCCAGGGCATCGGGAAGGGCACACCACTGGGACCACTGGGCGTCGGTCAAAACCACGCCCAATTCCGCCAGCAAAGGGCGGGAGGATTCCAAGGTCAAGGGGGCTTCCATCACCAACGCTTATTCGCGGGGGTGAAGGTGCGGCGAATGGCCAATCCGGTGCGCTGCAGCCAGAAAACCCACTCCAGCAGCGGAAAGAGCGCCACCAGTCCGCGCAGGGCGAGGAACCGTCCGGCAAGGGCCCACTGAATCCAAACCACCAGCGTTCGGCCGCCCACCAAGGCCAACCAGAACATCCACCACGTGGGGACAAAGGGAATAAGCACGGCCGTGGCCAAGACCATCAACGCGTAGAATCCTTGCGCAAAGCCGTCGAATTGGAGGGCCAACCGGGTTGCGGGGCGGTAAGCGCCGCGCGCTTGGGCGTGGTCCTTGCGTTGCCGCGTCCAGCGGTCTTTGTTCAAGGGCAACGGCACCGTGGTATGGGCGTCGGGATGCAGGACTACCCGAACCTTGGTTTTGGGCGCCGCCTCGTTCACAAACAGGTCGTCGTCCCCGGAAGACAGATGCATGTGGGACAAAAATCCCTTGTGCTCAAAAAACAACGACCGGTTGTAAGCCAGGTTGGCTCCGTCGCCGGAAAGCACCAGTCCGCTTTTGGCCCAGGCGAGGTACTCCAATTGGCGCATGGCGTGGGCAAAGCGAACGTTCATGGCCCACCATCCGGGAGCCGATTCCATGCGCACCACCCCCAAAACCAGCCGAACGGCGGGGTCTGCCAGGGGTTCTGCCATGCGGGCGGACCATTCGGTTGAGCAGGGACGAGCGTGCGCGTGGGTCAGCAAAACGACGTCGGTCTTGGCGGCCTTAATGCCCAAAGTGATGGGAAATTTTTTGCTGTCGTAAAACCGTTCGGACTTGGGGACCAGCACTTGGTGCAGCTGCGGATACTGCTGGCGCAGGGCGTCCAGGACTTGTTCGGTCTCGTCTACGCTCTGGTTGTTGATGGCCACCCAGTCCACCCGGCCAGGGTACGCCTGTTGGCTCCAAGATTCCAATAACGGCGGAAATTGCTCCTCTTCGTTGCGTCCGTCGGCCAACAGAGACAACGGGGGCAACTCGGTTTGGGGCGGGGTGGATTTTTTGGAGGCCCAAGCCACTTGGGAGAACACCCCCAACCACACCACCAGCTGCAAAAAAACAGCGGCGCCAAGGGCGCTGGCGGCCGTCCAAAGGACTACGGGCTGGGTCAGGTCTACCATGGCACAAAAGTAGTGAAAAGGGAAGCGTACTTTTGCAGGATGCAATTTGATTTGACCGCCCAGGATCCCGGCAGCAAAGCCCGCGCCGGGGTGCTCCATACCGGCCACGGCCCGGTGCAAACGCCCCTCTTCATGCCGGTAGGCACCGTGGGCACGGTCAAAGGCGTTTTTCCCCATTTTTTAAAGGAAGACACCCATGCAGGCATTGTGCTGGGCAACACCTACCATTTGTACCTGCGTCCCGGTACGCGTATTTTGAACCAAGCCGGCGGACTGCACCGCTTTATGGGCTGGGACGGCCCCATGCTTACCGACTCGGGCGGTTTTCAGGTGTATTCCTTGGAGCATCGACGCAAAATCAAAGAAGAAGGCGTCACCTTCCAATCCCACATCGACGGCAGCAAACATTTGTTTTCTCCGGAGACCGTGATGGACATCCAGCGCCAAATTGGCGCCGACATTGCCATGGCCTTCGACGAATGCACGCCCTTTCCCTGCCCGCTGGACTACGCCCGGGATGCCATGCACCGCACCCACCGCTGGTTGGACCGCAGCCTCGCCCGCTGGGCAGAAACCGAGCCCCTCTACGGCTACGAGCAGGCCCTTTTCCCCATTGTCCAAGGCAGCGTCTACCCCGACCTGCGCAAAGAATCCGCTGATACCATCGCGGAAAAAGGAGCGTGGGGGAATGCCATTGGCGGCCTCAGCGTGGGCGAGCCCCACGAGGACATGTACGCCATGTGCGAATTGGTGTGCGACCGCCTGCCCCAGGACAAGCCCCGCTACCTCATGGGCGTAGGCACTCCCGCCAATATCTTGGAAAACATTGCCTTGGGC